>JBBRGH010000138.1:0-7793 GCA_038240915.1 Gemmatimonadales bacterium
GGGAGCGGAACGGCGCTGGGCTCCGCCCGTCCCGCCGGGGCCCCGGCTGGAGAGTTCACCGGCGACGCGGGGAGGAGACGGCGATGCCGCGGAGGGCGAGCCGAGGTTCCGGCGCGGCGGCAGCGGACGGCTGCGGGCGCGCGCCGTGGCGCTTCGCTGGCTGCGGCTCGGCTGCGTCGTGCGACGCCTGCATCGAGTCCGGCCGGGGCGCCGCGAGCAGGGTGCCCGCCGCGATCGAGTCCCCGGCGGCCTTCACCCGGGCCTGGAGGGCCGGCGGCACGAGGCTGTCGAGGCGAGGATTGCCGACGTAGCGCACCACGCCGCTCGCCAGGCCGAAGGCTTCCACCTTGGGGGTGAAGGTCCCGGCTTTCACCTCCCGGGCCACCAGCAGAAAGGCGCGGGGCAGGTCGATGATCGCGCTTCCCACGACCCGTTCCGGCGCGAGCGCCGTCTGATCGCCGTTGGAACCGAAGACGTAGACCCCAGGCGATTCCTTGGCGGCCTGGAACAGACCCAGCGCGGCGGCATCGGCGTTGTGATGGAACATGTCGGCCCCGACCCGGATCAGCGCGAGCGCCGCTTCGCGGCCGGCCGCCGCGTCGTCGAAGCTGTTGAGGTAAATCTCCCGGCTTTGGATCTTCGGATTGACCGCCCTGGCGCCGTTCACCCAGCCCTGATACGCCGCCTTGATCGGCGGCAGCTCGATCCCGCCGACGAAGCCCAGCACGTTGCTCCGGGTCAGCCCGCCGGCCACCATCCCCGCCAGGTAGCTCGCCTCCTCCAGCCGAAAGATGAGGGGAGCGACATTGCCCTCGGCCCGGGCACCGGACGTGACGATGAAGATGGTCTTCGGATACTGGGCCGAGACCCGTTCGGCGGGACCCTGGAACTCGAACCCGTGGGCGAACACGAGGTCGTACTGCTGCGCCGCGTAGGTCCGCAGGGCCTCGTCCTGTTCGGCCGGCGTGCGCGCTTCCACGTGGCTGACGGCCAGGCCGAGGGTGTCGTGGATCTCCTGGAGCCCGGCGTAGGCGCCCGAGTTCCAGGCGGCGTCAGCGATGCTTCCGGGCGTGATCAATCCCACCCGCAGCCCCGCGACCCTGTCGGGTGGGGTACACGCGGCTAACAACATCAACGCGACAGCATAGAGCCATTTCATTTACAGTCGCGATCCAGAGGCTCGTGAAACAGCGGCAAAAGCTTTGATTGTCCACAACTTAGACCGACTTATCAACTCTTGTGGGAATCCCCGTCCGCTGGCGGTAAACCTGCCCCATCCATTTTGACTTCACCGCTGACCTTGGCCCCTTCGACGATGGCGATGCGCGGTGTATGGATGTCGCCCTGCACGACGGCAGTGGCCTGGAGCTCTACCCGTTCCCGGGCGATGATCGCGCCGCTCACCTGGCCGGCAACGACGGCCTCCTGAGTGTGCAGGTCCCCTTCGATCACGGCGCCGGCGGCCACCAGGACCTGGGCTCCGACCCGCACGGTTCCGCGCACCCGTCCTTCGACCCGGACGACACCCTCGGTCTCGAGGTCGCCCACGACCGTCATGTCGCTCGCGATGATCGAAAACGGGATCTGGTCGGAGCGCCGGCGCCGGAGCTCCTTCCCCTCCTCGTCCCGCGCCGGATTGTTGAAGATGCCCATCAGCTTCCCTCCCTGACCATGGTTCGCGGATCGATGGAGACCCCCTTCACGCGGATCTCGAAATGGAGGTGGGGTCCGGTGGAGCGCCCGGTGTTACCGGACAGGCCAATCACCTGTCCCGGCGCCACCGAGGCCCCTGGCTGGACGACGATCCGGGACAGGTGGCCGTACATCGTCTGGTAATCGTCGGGATGGTCGAGCAGGACGAAGAATCCATATTCCGGATCCTCGCCCAGTTGGTGGACGGTGCCCCCGCCGGCGGCCCGGACTAGGCTGCCGGTGGCGATAGCGATGTCGATCCCCGGATGGGCCTCGTCCCTCGAGCCCGTGCCCACCTGTCCCCGGGTGATATATCCGGCCTCATCCAACGGCCAGCGGCGGGGAATCGAGAGGCCGACGGATGGTCCGCGCGGGGCATCCGCCACCCGGGCCAGCACGGCGGGGGCGATGGGGAGGGACACCCCTAGGGTCAGCGGGTCGCGCACGATGTCCCCGCCGATCATTTGACGCACTTGGGCGTACCGTGACTCGACGCTGTCGAGAGCAGCACTCAACTGGCGAACCTTCGCGTTGTCCGCCTCGAGCCGTTCCACCTTTCCTTCCAATCCCGGCACCCGGGCAGCCGAGCGGAGAAGGGGCCCGTACAGCGCGGCGACCACCACCCCCGCCACCGCGGCGGCCGCCATGAAGCCGACCCCCGCACGCAACATCCAGATGGGCACCCGATAGGTCTGCGACCGGGTGGCGCCGTCCTGCTGGATGACGATCGTCACCGCGCGTGGCGCGCGGCTCATCCCTGAAAGGGACGACCGAGGATCAGCTCGAGCAGACGGGCGAGATCGTCGTTCGAGTAGTAGCTGAGCGTGAGAAACCCGCGACCCCGGCGGCGCGTGGTCACCCGCACGTCGGTACCGAGGTGCTTGCGCAGTGCGTCCTCGACTCGTTTGGCGTCGGCGCTGACGAGCTTGGCCGACGGCCGGGCGCGCCGCGGCGCGGGGTCGGACGAGGTCTCGGCGCCGGTCGGCGCGTCGCCGCGGACACGCGCTTCCATCTCCCGCACCGACCAGCCCCCGTCGATGGCCTGACGGGCCAGGGCGAGCATCGCTTCGGGCTCGGCCAGACCGAGCAGCGCGCGGGCGTGGCCTTCCGTCAGTTTCCGCTCGTGCACCATTGCCTGCACTTCCGGCGGGAGCTGAAGTAGCCGGAGGAGATTGGCGATGGTCGCGCGGTTACGTCCGACGAGGCGGGCGATCTCCCCATGCGGCAGGTTGAACTCCGCGGCCAGGCGCTGATACCCCGCGGCTTCGTCCATGGGTGAGAGATCATCGCGCTGGAGGTTCTCGATCAGCGCCAGGGTGAGCAGGGTCTGGTCGTCGACGTCCTTGACCACGGCGGGAATCTTGGCCCAGCCAAGCCGGCTGGCCGCTCGCCAGCGGCGCTCGCCGGCGATCAGCTCGTAGCCGCCGTTCCGCGGACGCACCACCACCGGCTGCAGCAACCCGGACGCCTGGATCGAGGCGACCAGATCGTCGAGTGCTCCCTCGTCGATCCGGGTCCGCGGCTGCAACGGATTGGGACGCACGCTCGCCATCGGGAGCTCGCGCAGCGCGCCGGAGGCCTCGGCCTGCTCGCGCGTCGTCGGACCCAGCAATGCCTCGAGTCCGCGCCCCAGGCGCTTGGTTTCGCTCACGTGGTGACCTCGGGCAGCGGCACGGGCGCGTCGCTCACCGGCGCGGATTCGATGCGGTGCATCAGCTCCTGCGCCACGGCGAGGTAACTCTTCGCGCCGACCGACTGCACGTCGTAGAGGAGGATCGGCTTGCCGAAGCTGGGCGCTTCGGCGAGACGCACGTTCCGCGGGATCGGGGTGACGAACATCTTGGCGCCGAAGTATTCCTTGGCGTCATCGGCCACCTGGCGGCAGAGATTGAGGCGCGCGTCGTACATGGTCAGCAGCACACCGCTGATCGCGAGGCCGGGATTGAAGTTTTGCTGGACCAGCCGGACCGTGTTGAGCAACTGGGAGATGCCCTCCAGTCCGTAGTACTCGCACTGGATCGGGATCAGGACGGTGGTGGCGGCGGCCAGGACATTGAGCGTCAGCAGACCGAGCGACGGGGGACAGTCGATCACGATGTAGTCGAAGTCGTTCTCGAGCCCGTCGATGACCTGGCGGAGCGCGGCCTCACGGTTGTCGCGATCGACCAGCTGGAGCTCCGCGCCGACAAGGTCCTGCGTGGCAGGGAGTACCGACAGGTGGTCGAGACCGGGGACGGGGAGGATGGCCTCCCGTGCCGGCCGACCCTCGACGATCGCGTCGTAGAGCGAGATCTCGAGCTCGTGCTTGACGATCCCGACGCCGCTGGTGGCGTTTCCTTGCGGGTCCGCGTCGAGGAGCAGGGTTCGTCTCTCGGCGATGGCCAAGGAAGCGGCGAGGTTGACGGCCGTCGTGGTCTTGCCGACGCCGCCCTTCTGATTGGCGATCGCTACGATATGAGCCATGACCGCATTGTAAATTGTAAGTTATTATATGACAACGATTTATGGCGATGTCGCTGTCCGGTGGCCGGGCCTTGCTGCCGTTTTCAGAACGAACGCCACAATATAGGTAGGTGGCGCTAAGGTAGCCACTAGTGGGAGTGTTTCACGTGAAACGGTTCCTTCGGACTGCAGGTAAGTGCATAGAGGCGTGTTTCACGTGAAACGGTCTGAGCGAGATCAGATGGCGCCTGGCAAATCCTAACCTAACTCCCGGCTTCAACGGATCCACATCTACCTGGCAATCACACACACTTGGCTAGCTCGACGCCATCAGGTGGCACCCTGATCGGGCTGGGAGGCAACATAGATGCCGGCCAAGCCTTTCAGGGCACCGGGAAATTAAGAATGCCCGCGAGGGGCCGGCGCACCAACCTCTTGCAAGGATCGGCGCCTCTGCCACGTTCGGCCAACCATTACCCCCGCCGGCGCTTCATGATCTCCATGACCAGGCTCTGCAAGTCGCTCGGCGACACCCCTGGTATCCGCCCCGCCGCACCGAGGGACAAGGGGCGCAGGGAAGCCAATTTCTCTCGCGCTTCAAATGACAACGTGCTCAGCACCTCGTAGTCGACCTCCGGTGGCAACACAAAATCATTCATCTGGGATAGCCTCCCCGCTGCCGCACGCTCACGGGAGAGATAGCCGGCGTACTTGAGCTCAATGTCAGCCCACTCCGCCGCCTCAGGCTCCACCGAAACGCCGGCGGCAGCCAGGAGCTCCACCGTGGAGACGCGGGGACGGCGGGCCAGCTCCGCCACCCGCAGCTTGGCACCCACCGTCGAGCTGCCCGCCGCGACCAGAACCGGATTCGATTCCTCCGGCCCCACCGCCCTCGTCTCCGCCAGGTCGAGCACCCGCTCCTCCCCCTCCAACCGGCTCACCACACGCCCGCGTTCCTCATCCGTCAGCAACCCCACGCGCTCGGCCACCGGAAACAGTCGGCGAAGCGCGTTGTCCTGCCGCAGCAACAGGCGGTATTCCGCCCGCGACGTGAATAGCCGATAGGGCTCATCCACCCCGCGGTGCACCAGGTCATCCACCAGGACACCAAGAAAGGCCACGTCGCGGCCCAGGACAACCGGCTCGGTGCCCAACGCCCGCGCCGCCGCATTCATTCCGGCGATGGCCCCCTGTGCTGCCGCCTCCTCGTAGCCCGTGGTCCCATTCACCTGTCCGGCGAAGAAGAGCCCAGTCGCCGTTTTCGATTCGAGCGTGGGCCGCAGTTGCGTTGGAGGGTAATAGTCGTACTCGATTGCGTAGCCCGGCCGGGTCATCCGAACCTGCTCCAACCCGGGCACCGTGCGCAGAAACTCGAGCTGCACAGCCGGAGGAAGCGAGGTCGACAGGCCGTTGACGTACATCTCCGAGGTATCCAAACCCTCCGGCTCGAGGAACACCTGGTGACTGCCGGCCTCAGGAAACTTGACGATTTTGTCCTCGATCGACGGGCAGTACCGCGGCCCTCGACCACTGATGGCCCCACCATAGAGAGCCGACTCGCTCAGATGTCGGACGATGATTTCCTGCAGGCGCGCGTCGGTCCTGGTCAGGTAGCAGGGCAACTGGGGAGGGTGCAGCGCTCGCTCGTGAAAGGAGAACCAGTAGGGCTCGGGGTCTCCACCCTGGCGATCCAGCTGGTCGAGGCTAACTGAGCGACCATCGATTCGTGGCGGCGTTCCAGTCTTGAACCGTTGAGCGGTAACTCCAAGTTCAGCAATTGCTTGCGCTATTTCTATTACGGGAATCTCGCCCGCACGTCCAGCCGGAATCTGGGTGTCCAGTCCCAGATGGATCCGGCCCCTGACGAACGTCCCGGCCGTTACGACCACGGCCGGGGCCTCGATGCGCGTCCCGTCGGTCGTCACCAGGCCCGCGATTCGCCCGCCCTCCAGCAGGAACGCTCCGGCGGTACTCTGGGCAAAGTCGATCCGCGGCATGCGTTCCAATTCAGAACGCACCGCGCGACGATACAGTCCGCGGTCGCATTGCGCCCGCGGCGACCACACCGCGGGCCCCTTCGACCGGTTCAACATCCGGAACTGGATCCGCGCCCGGTCCGTCGCGCGCCCCATCACCCCGCCGAGCGCATCTATTTCGCGCACGACGGTTCCCTTGGCGATCCCGCCGATCGCCGGGTTGCACGACATCTGACCGATGGTTTCGAGGTTCTGCGTGAGGAGCAGGGTTCGCGCCCCGGCGCGGGCGGCCAGCGCCGACGCCTCCGCGCCGGCGTGCCCCCCACCGATCACGATGACGTCATACCGAAGGGTCATGCGAGCCTCTGGCAGGTGCCGCGCCCTACTCCTATCCTAGCGCCGACACCTCACCACGCCTATGCCATATCGGATCAGGCTGGACCGCAGCCTGTGCACCGGGGACAACGTCCCCATCGTCGTCGATCCCGAGGGCGATGACGAGGAGCCGGTCCTCGATGCCGCGCGCGCCTGCCCGGTGGATGCGATCACACTGATCGACGAGTCCGAGGACCAGGTCTGGCCCCAAGTAGCAAGCCCGCATGCGGCTCGCTCAGCCTTCAGCCCAGCGCGTCCACCAGCCGTGCGATCCGCACCACCTCGGCCGCGGGGATCAGCAGGTCCTTGTGCTCGGGCCGGATGCCGAACTTGTCGCAGCGCCGCAGGAACTCCGCTTTGCTCATGCCGCCCGCGATATCGTGCACCCCGACATCGTGCATGTGGATCCCGCGTTCGTCCTGACTGTCGAACCGGCCGACGTAGGTCTTCGGCCCGCTCGTCTCCAGTACGACCGTGATGCCGTGAAGCTCCTGATGCCCCGGATGAAACACGTGCCCCGACACCGGCCGCTCAGACCGCGACGCCGAAGTGGCGATCGAACGCGGCCGTCAGGTCGGCGGCCACCGCCTGCGGCGGGCGGCCCTCGATCTGGTGCCGGTGGATGAAGTGAACCACCTCGCCGTCGCGCAGCAGGGCCACCGACGGGCTGCTCGGCTGATAGTCGGCGAAATACTGCCGCGCGCGGGCGGTGGCGTCCACATCCTGACCGGCGAAGACCGTCACGATCTGCTGCGGCTTGACTCCGTGCTGCAGCGCCAGCCGAAGCGCGGGACGGGCGTTCCCCGCGGCGCACCCGCAGACCGAGTTCACGAAGACGAGGGTGGTTCCCTTCGGGTCGCCCAGCGCGGCATCCACCTCGGCCACGGTGGTGAGCTCGCGGGCACCCATCTGGGTCATCTCGTCGCGCATCGGGGCCACGAGGGCGGGATTGTACGGCATGCTGCGGACTCCTTCAGAGAGTGGTGGTATCGACCGGCGCGTCCAGCGCCGCCTTCAGTGTGTGCCAGGACAGGCTGGCACATTTTACCCGAACCGGAAACTCCGACACTCCCGAGAACACGGCGAGCTTGCCCAGGGTTTCCGGTTCGTCGGGAGGCAGGGTGCCGGTCACCAGGCGATGGAAGCGCTGGAACAGCGCCTCGGCCTCCTCCCGCGTCTTCCCTTTGACCGCCCCGGTCATCAGCGAGGCGGAGGCCTTCGAGATGGCGCAGCCCGCGCCCCGGAAGCTCACGTCCTCGATCACGTTGCCGCGCATCCGGAGCCAGACCGTCAGCTGATCGCCGCACA
>JBBRGH010000139.1:0-7721 GCA_038240915.1 Gemmatimonadales bacterium
ACGACGCCGAGGTCCGCCGCGAGGTCGGCTTGGCGAAGCGACACGATGACCGCATCTTTGACCGCCATGACGCGACCGATGGTCCTCACCCCCGTCACGCTTGCCGGCCCCACGCTCCGGCTCGAGCCGCTCGATCCCCACCATCTCGACGGCCTCTGTGAGGCGGGACTGCACCCCGATCTCTGGCGACTGACCGTGTCCCGCGTGGCCGAACGGGGCGACATGCAGCAGTACCTCGAGACCGCGCTCGCCGAGCAGCGGGCCGGCACCGCGCTCCCCTTCGTCACAGTCCGGCGTGAGGATGGTCGGGTCATCGGCAGTACCCGGTTCGGCAACGCGGCGCCGGAGCACCGCCGGGTGGAGATCGGCTGGACCTGGCTCGACCCCCGCTGGCAGCGGACGGGGGCCAACACCGAGGCCAAGTTCCTCATGCTGCGCCATGCGTTCGAGGTGTGGCACTGTCTCCGGGTCGAGCTCAAGACCAGCGCGCTCAATGAGCGCTCGCGGGCCGCCATCCGGCGGATCGGCGCCACCGAGGAGGGCATTCTGCGACGGCACATGATCAACGAGGATGGGTCGCGGCGCGACTCGGTCTTCTTCTCGATCATCGCCG
Source organism: Gemmatimonadales bacterium (assembly GCA_038240915.1). GTDB lineage: Bacteria > Gemmatimonadota > Gemmatimonadetes > Gemmatimonadales > GWC2-71-9 > CAVVWJ01. Next base: position 614 of record JBBRGH010000139.1, read on the forward strand.
AGGAGTGGCCCGAGGCTCGGCGCCGGCTCGAGGCGATGATGGCCGCCCACGACCTCCGGCCGTGAACGACGGACCCAGCCGCACCCCCGCGACTGCGAGAAGGCTGGAGGCGCCGGCTGCGCATCTGGGTTGACGCCGACGCCGCCCCGCGCGACGTGAAGGAGATCGTCTTCCGCGCCGCCCGGCGGCTCGACATCGAGACGATTCTGGTGGCCAACCAGCGGCTGCAGACGCCGGCCGGCAACCCGCTGGTCACGGCGGTGCGGGTGGACGGCGGCGCCGACGTGGCCGACCGCTACATCGCCGAGCACGCCGAGGCCGGCGACCTCGCCGTGACGGCCGACGTGCCGCTGGCGGCCTTGCTGGTTCCGCGCGGAGTGGCGGTGCTCGATCCCCGCGGCGAGGAGCACACCGCGGAGACCATCGGCGAGCGGCTGTCGGTCCGCGACTTCATGGAGGGCCTCCGCACGGCGGGCGTCGTCACCGGCGGGCCCCGGCCGTGGGACCCCCGGGCCCGCCAGGCCTTCGCCGACGCGCTCGACCGGGCCCTCACCCGCCTCCGCCGCTCCCGCTGACCGCTCCCCTGATTCCTCTGCCCGGAGACCACGATGGACGAGGCCATGACCTCCACCACCTTCACCCTCGACGGCTACGATATCGTCGAATCCCTCGGCGTGGTGCGCGGCGTGACGGTGCGCTCCCGTTCGTTCTTCGGCCGCATCGGCGCCAAGGTCGAGACCCTGTTCGGGGGGCACATCTCGATCCTGACGACGCTGTGCGAACGGGCCCGCGCCGACGCCTTCGACATCCTGCTCGCGCACGCCCAGCGGCGCGGCGCCAACGCCGTGGTCGGCGTGCGCTACGATGCCACCGAGATCATGGCAGGCGTGACCGAAGTGCTGTGCTACGGCACCGCGGTCGTCGTCCAACTCACCCCTTCGCACGGGAGCTGAGGCCATGTCCGCACCGATCGGGCTCTTCGCGGTTCGGATTCTGCACGTCGTCCTCGGCGTCTTCTGGGTGGGCTCGGTGCTTTTCATCGCCGCCTTTCTGACCCCGAGCATCCGCGCCGGAGGACCCGGCGGGGGCGTGGTGATGCAGCAGATCGTGGTCGCCCGCCGCCTGCCGCTCTGGCTCATGGGCGCCTCGATCCTGACCCTGCTGTCGGGCGTTGGTCTCTACTGGCACGACTCGCTGGGGTTTCGCTCGGCCTGGCTCGGTTCGGGCCCGGGCCGGGCCTTCGGGCTCGGGGGCGTCTTCGGCCTGGCGGCCTCGTTGATCGGCATGACCGTCAACGCCCCCACGGCCCGGCGGATGGGCGAGCGGTGGCCGGCTCCCGGCGGCCGGCCGCGGGCCCTCGCCGGAGGAGCAGGCCGAGATCGTTTCGCTGCAGACGCGGCTCGACCGGGCGGGGGCCCTGGTGTCGGTCCTGCTGGTGCTCGCCACTCTGCTCATGGCGGTGGCCCGCTACGTCCCCTAGCGTGGGAAGGTGACACGCCCTTGACCGGGCCGTGACACGGCGGCGGTAGCCTCGGGGCGACCTGATATTCCGGCCCCCGACCCGCGAGGCTCCATGCACCGCTCCTTCATCCTGCTCGTCCCTTGCCTGGCTCTCCAGCTGCTGGCAGCTTGCACCGGTCTGTCCGCCGGGCCGGAGGTCAGCAGTGTGACGCCGGTCCCGGCCTCTCGCGATTCGGCTTGGGTTCGCGCCAAGCGGGCGCTGGCCGCCGAGTCGTTCACGCTCGATGTCCAGGATTCCGTGGCCGGCCTGATCACCGCGATGCGGTATCCCAGCGCCAGCGCCAGGCAGGGAACCCAGTCGGTGTGCCGGGTCCATCTGGCGGTGGCGCTGTCCGGCACTAGGGAGCAGTCCGAACTCGCCAGCAGCAGCCAGTGGGTCGCCCCGGTGGCCATGGCCGCAGAGAAGCCGCAAGTGTGCGAGCAGGACCGGCAGGAGACGCTGGACCGCATTCTGCTGGTCGTCGCCCCCGCAGCCCAGTAGCGCGCCTCCGTCGATCCGCCGGGGCGCGCCCTCGCACCGGAAGGAGCACGACGGCATGGCTCATCTGCGGGACGTCCGCGCGCTTACCCTCGAGGCCGCCAAGGCCATGGCGGAGGCGGCCGAGCGCTTTGCCGTCGGGCGCGGTTGGACGGTGGCGGTCGCGGTGGTGGACGCCGCCGGAGGACTGATGCTCTTCCACTGTGTCGATGGCACCCAGCCCGCCAGTCAGGAGATCGCGGTGCTCAAGGCCCGCACCGCCGCCGTCCTTCACCGGCCCACCAAGGCGCTGGAGGAGGCGATCGCCGGCGGACGCCTGGCGCTGCTCAGCGTTCCCGGGATGGTCGCGCTCGAAGGCGGCGTCCCCATCCGGGTGGACGGGCGGATCGTGGGCGCCTTCGGGGTGAGCGGGATGACCTCGGCGCAGGATGCCGAGGTGGCCGCCGCGGGTGTTGCGGCGCTCGAGCCTGGCCGCGCTTGAGCTCGATGGTCGAACGGCTGACCGACCCGGCCCACTTCGTCCACGTCCTTGCGCTGCTCAACCTGCTGATCTGGGGACTGGTCATCCGGATCGGCAGGCGGGCTGCGCCGGCGCCCCGGCTGCTCCCGCTGGTCCTGCTGCTGGTGCCCATCCCCTACGTGCATGCCGGCCTGGGCCTGGCCACCCTGTCCCTCGGCCTCCTGGTCGCTGCCGACCGGCTCAGCCGGGTCGGTGGCGCCGCCGAGATCGCCGCGGGTGGCCTGCTGGCGCTGGGCGGGGCGGGTCTGATGCTGCTGAGCCCGGGCGGTCCGCAGGACCGGACCTGGTGGATCGGTCTCGGCACGGCGGCGTTCGGGGTCATGGCCGCGTTGCTGGCGGGCCTCTGGAATCGGCGAGCGCCGGGATCCGGCTAGCGGCCGGCACAACCATTTGGCGGCTGTGCCCGTCGGAACGAAGGTGAGTCTCGGCCTTTCGCCTCCCTTCCCGAGCGCTTCATGGACACCCTGCTGCAGGACCTTCGCTACAGCCTCCGCCGGCTCGCGAACAGCCCCGGCTTCGCCCTCGTTGTCGTGCTCACCCTCGCCCTCGGCATCGGCGCCAACACCGCCATCTTCAGCGCGGTGAACGCGGTGCTCCTGCGGCCGCTGCCGTACGCGGACCCCTCCCGCCTGGTGACGATCGAGCACCTGTACCCCTCGCTCGGGGCGCTCAAGGCCCCGGTCTCCGTGCCCGGCTTTCGCGATTACCAGGCGCTGGGCCGCTCGTTCGAGTCCATGGCGGTCGAGAACGGCTGGGCCGTCACCCTGACCGGCCAGGTTGAACCTTTGCGGGTGCCCGGCGCGCGGGTGACCGGGCGGTTCTTCGGCACCCTCGGCGTTCCGGCCCTGCTCGGCCGGAGCCTCATCCGGGCGAGGACAGCGCCGGACGGGAACACACCGTGGTCCTGAGCTATGGGCTGTGGCAACGTCTCTTCGGCGGCGACCGGGGCGTGGTCGGGCGCTCGCTGGCGCTCAACGGCGAGAGCTACCAGGTGGTGGGCGTCATGCCCGAGGGCTTTCGCGACTTCTTCAACCGGGCCGTCGACCTGTGGGCGCCGCTGGTGTTCGAGCCCGCCCAGCTGGCCGATGACCGCCGGACCAACGAGTTCCTCAATCTGACCGCCCGGGTCCGGCCCGGCGTCTCGGTGGCCCAGGCCGCGGCCGAGATGCGTTCGCTGGCCGAGCAGCTGAAGCAGCGCTATCCCGACAACTACCCTTCCGACTGGAGTCTCGTCACCACGCCGTTGCCGCAGCGCGCCGTGGGCGACGTGCGGCCGGCGCTGCTCGTCCTGCTCGGGGCGGTGGGCTTCGTGCTCCTGATCGCCTGCGCCAACGTGGCCAATCTGCTGCTCGCCCGGGCGGCGGCCCGATCGAAGGAGATTGCCGTCCGGACCGCGCTCGGCGCCAGCCGGGAGCGGCTGGTCCGCCAGTTGCTGACGGAGAGCCTGCTGCTGTCGCTCGCCGGCGGGCTCCTCGGCCTCGGGCTGGCGTACTGGGGCGTCCGCTCCGTGCTGGCCGTGAATCCGGGGCAGCTGCCCCGGGCGGACGAGATCGGCATCGACGCGCCGGTCATGGCCTTCACCCTGTTCGTCTCCCTGCTGACCGGCCTGCTGTTCGGCCTCGCCCCCGCGCTCCAGGCCTCCTCGGTCGATCTCCACGGCATGCTCAAGGAGGGCGGCCGGGGCAGCGCCGGCGATCGGGCGGGGCAGGGTCTGCGCCGGACGCTGGTCGTGGCCGAGGTCGCGCTGGCGCTCACGCTGCTCACCGGCGCCGGCCTGCTGATGAAGAGTTTTGCCCGGCTCCAGGGGGTGGACCCGGGCTTCGACCCTGACCACCTGATCACGTTCAACCTGTCGCTCCCGGCCGCCCGCTATCCCGCCGACACCCAGCAGGCCGCCTTCTTCGACCAGGCGCTCCCGGCGATCGCCGCGGTGCCCGGCGTCCGGACCGTGGGTGCCACCTCGGTCATGCCCTTCGGCGGCGGCTGGAACACGGGGAGCTTCGAGATCGAGGGCTATCAGGCGCCGCCCAAGCAGCCCGGCCCGTGGGGTGACATCCGGCTGGTGAGCCCCGGCTTCTTCACGGCGCTGGGCATACCCTTCCGGAAGGGACGCCTGCTGGACGAGGACGACCGGGCCGGCGGCCGCCGGGTGGCCGTCATCGACGACGAGTTCGTCCGCCGCTACTGGCCCACCCAGGACCCACTGGGCCGGCGGATCACCTTCGGCCCGCCCGCGGGCTCGGCCGACACCAGCGCGCGGGAGTGGATCGAGGTGGTCGGCGTGGTGGGCCACACCAAGCACGAAGGGCTCGACGCGGAAGCGCGGCTGCAGGTGTACCTGCCGTACCGCCAGCGGCCGATCCCGTTCATGACCGTGGCGGTGCGCACTGCGGGCGACCCGTCCGGCTACGCCGGGGCGATGCCGCAGGCGATCCGGGGGGTCGACCCCGACCAGGCGATCGCCACCCTCCGCACGATGGACGAGCTGATCGCCCAGTCGGTCGGGCAGCGGCGGCTCTCGATGCTGCTGCTGAGCCTGTTCTCCGGGATCGCGCTGGTGCTGGCCTCGCTGGGGATCTACGGAGTGATGAGCTACTCGGTGGCCCAGCGCGCGCGCGAGCTGGGTGTGCGGATCGCGCTCGGCGCCGATCGGGCCGACGTGCTGCGGCTGGTGCTCCGGCAGGGGATGTCGCTCGCGCTCACCGGGATCGCGATCGGCGTCGCGGCCGCGTTCGGGCTGACCCGGCTGATCGCAAGCCAACTCTACGGCGTCGGCGCCACCGATCCCGCCACCTTCGTGGGCGTAGCCGGGCTGCTCGGCCTCACCGCCCTGGCGGCCAACCTCGTCCCGGCGCTGCGGGCGACGCGGGTGGATCCGGCGGTGGTGCTGCGGGAGGAGTGAGCCGCCGGACCCCGGCGGGCGGCCCCGCGGCATCTGGCTATCGAGGACGCGTGCTGCCAGATTTCCGCCTCCCCCGTGTACCCTCTTGGCAAGGCGATTCCCGTGACCGCACCTCGCTCCGGGTCATTCCGGATCCTCGTGGTGGATGACGAGCCTATTGTCCGCCGTTTCGCCGCCCGCGTCCTGGCCGAAGAGGGCTATGACGTCTTCGAGGCCCCCGACGGTGTCGAGGCGCTCCGGCTGCTGCACGAGGAAGTGCCCGACGCCGATGCGGTCATCTCCGACATCGTGATGCCGCGGCTCAACGGCGTCGAGCTGCTGCAGGCCCTCTCCACGACCCACCCCGGTCTTCCGGTCCTGCTGATGTCCGGGTACGCCAGCGCGCAGTTGGAGGGGATGGGGATCGCGGCGCCGTGTGCCATCCTGACGAAGCCGTTCCCCGCGGAGCTGCTGGTCGATGCGGTCCGGCGCTGCCTTCCGGGCGCCGGCGTCTGAGGGACGGCTAGAAGTCGGGCAGGCTCTGGATCATCGCCGACGGTGCCGGGGTGCTGTCTCCGTGCCAGGTGGCCCAGGTGAGCGGGCAGGGATTGCCGAACGGCGGGTCCGGATGCCCGGGACGGCCCAGCAGGTCGTGCAGCATCTCGTGCCGCACCACCATCTCGTTCATCGTGAAGTCTTCGGCCACATAGATCCGATGGCCCGGCTCCCAATGGCCGGCGCACTTGCCGCTGGCGCAGGGGAAACTGTGCCCCGCGACCACCGACCAGTCCACCCGATCGAAATCCCCGCTCAGCCCCGAGCACGCCTCGGTCTTCGCCCACCACTGGCGGTAGACGGCCGGCGGCGCCATGGGAGAGTCATCACCCGGGTCGAAGCCGCAGGCGGCGACGAACAGGAGGGCGAGCGCGGAGACGAGCAGTCGGAGGGGGGCCACGCATCTTCGCACGGGCAACCGTCGTGCCGTCTGCTGCTCGAGCGGTAACCCGTTCAATCCCAACGGACAAACCCGCGGGTCCGGGGCGGCCCCGCGCGGCGGCCTCTCTCAAGTTGCGAGGAGCCATGACGACTTACGCGCGCCGCCTGGGCCTGTTCTCGGCCACGATGGCGGTGGTCGGGGGCATCATCGGCGGCGGCATCTTTCGGACGCCGGCCGCGGTCGCGGGGCGGGTCGGCTCGCCCGGGATGGCGCTCGGAGTCTGGGCGGCCGGCGGGGTGGTCGCCCTGATCGGCGCACTCTGCTACGGCGAGCTGGGGCAGCGGCGGCCGCGGGCAGGCGGCGGGTACGTCTACCTTCGGGAAGCGTGGGGCGCGCTACCGGCGTTTCTCTACGGCTGGGCCCTCCTGCTGGTCATCGCCACCGGCGCCATCGCCGCGGTGGCGGTCACTTTCGCCGACTACGGCCTCGCCCTTGCCGGGCTTCCCGACTCCCTCCGCGTGCCGGTCGCCGTCATGGCGATCGTACTGTTGGGGGCGATCAACTACGTGGGCGTGACCCCCGGGGCCATCACCGTCAACATTTTCACCGTGCTCAAGCTGGTCGCGCTGGCGGTCCTGATCGGTGTGGGGCTGTTCCACGGACTGCCCGAGGCCGGCCGGTCGTCGGGCCCCCGCCGGGGGCGACCGGGGTTGGGGCCGCGATCGCGGCGATGGGCGCGGCGCTGGTGCCGATCCTGTTCACCTACGGCGG
>JBBRGH010000140.1:0-7700 GCA_038240915.1 Gemmatimonadales bacterium
GCCCCGCCGAAGCCACTTGGGCCCGGAGCAGGGATGCCTCGGCCGCCGCCTCCTCGAAGGCGGTGTCCGCCCGAACCACCCAGACATAGTGCAGGACCATGATTAGCACGGCCGGCCCGAGCGCCCGGATCCACTCCGCGAAGGAGTGCGCGGCCAGCGGGCGCACCAGGGCCCGGAACGGAGCCAGCAGCAGGTGGGGCAGGGGCGCGGCCGCCGCCTCCGCCAGGGCGTCGAGAAACGGCGTTGGGCCCGCCGCCCAGCCGGCCGCAAGCGAGGGCATCGCGTCCTGGACACTCCAGGCGATGCCGATTACACCCGCCCCGAGCAAGGCGAGCGACACCAGCCGGTGCCGGAGGGCGATCCGGCCGTGCTCGAGCAGGCTGGTGCGGACGAACGACGCGCCCAGGCGATGAAACGAGATCGTCGTCAGCAGCACCCAGATGGAGATGGCCCGGAGCCAGGGTGAAGCCCCGAATCGCTCGCGTGCCAGGATCAGCGTCCAGAGGAGCGAGTTGAAGAGGATGAGCAGCTGGTTCCGGAGCAGTTTGTACTGCACCAGCCCGCGGCGCGGCACCGGCCCGGAGAAAAGAAACGTCACCTCCGCCGGCGAGAACGAGAGCACCCGGCGCTCGACCCCGAAAAGCCAGCCCCACAACACGGCACCCGCCACCGCCAGCGCGCCCAGCACTTCGACCCAGCGGGCGCCCACCACCGCCGGCGGCGCGCCTCGCGGCCGCTGTTCCACCGCCACGATCCAGATGTAGGTCAGGCCGAGGACCAGAGCCGCCAGATATCGCGGACTCCGGAGCTGCCGAAGCTGTCCGCTGATCCGGTTGGACGCCGAGCGCCAGGCGAGGTAGGCAAAGACGCGGATCACGCCGTCGGCTCGCCCTCGGGTGTGATCAGCGCCAGGAACACGTCTTCCAGCCTGCGCCCGCTCAGGGCCGGGCGGCTGGCCACGATCTCGGCGATGGTACCGAAGGCGACCGCCCGCCCGGCCTGCATCACCAGCACCCGGGTGCAGATCTCCTCGACCAGATGGAGCAGGTGCGAGCTGAGGATCACCGCCGCGCCCGCCTCCGCCCGGCCGACGATGGTGGACTTCATCCGCCGGATGCCGACCGGATCCAGGCCGGTGAGCGGCTCGTCGAGCAGCAGCGCCCGGGGCTCGTGCAGCAGGCCGCAAGCGATCGCCAGCTTCTGCTTCATGCCGCGGGAGAGCTCGCCCGGCAGCGCGCCGCGCTTGGCGCCGAGGTCCAGTTCCTCCAGCAGTCCGGGGAGCCGTGCTTCGACATCCGCCACCTGGTACAGGCGGCCGACGAAGCGGAGGTGCTCTTCGACCGTGAGATAGTCGAACAGGTGGGGCTCGTCCGGGATGAAGGCCAGCAGCGACTTGGCGGCCACCGCGTCGGTGCCGAGGTCGTGCCCGCCGATCCGGATCCGGCCCTGGCTCGGGATGATGATCCCGGCGATGCTTCTGATGGTGGTGGTCTTGCCCGCCCCGTTCGGGCCCACTAGGCCGAGCACTTCTCCGGGCCGGACCTGGAAGGAGAGGCCGCGCACCGCGGGGAAGTCGCCATAGAGCTTTTGCAGGCCGTCGACCTCGATCACACGGGGCCCCGAACCGGCAGCCCCTGCCGCCGGAGTCCGTCCGGGTGAAACTTTCGACGGCGCCCAAACGTCACTAGTTGCAACATATCCCCCTGCGTCGGGTGCGGACTCCCTGCAAGCGGCCCTGGAGGCCGAACTGTATGCGAAGTTACTGGTTGCGAATCCTGCTCGGGGCCTTGGCCGTGTTCGTGATCGGCATGATCGGGATCACGTTCGTCCGGCGGACCAAGGCGACCGTCACGGCGGTGGTGACCGGGTCGGGCCCCCTGTCGATCCCCCTGCCGTTCGTGCCGTTCGAGCTCGACGGCAACAAGCTCGGCCGGCTGGAGCGGCTGGTGGTCAACCGGGACGCTCCCAAGAAGGTGTCCTCGGTCGACCTCGAGGTGAAGCTCGACGATTCCCTGCTGGTGCAGGGGCTGGCCGGCTGCCGGCTCGCCGCCAACCTCGAGAGCGACTCGTCCAGGGGTGGAGACGTCAACATCCACCCCCGAATGGAGGATCGGGCGTTCTTCTTCTGCGCCAGGACCGATTCCGGCCTGACCGAGTTCGGGACCGTGCGGCTGCAGCCGGGCGATGTCACCCTGCCGTTGCTGGTCCCCAACTCGCTCGCCCAGGACCTGCGGGCCGGCAACTGGAGCGACCACGACGGCTCCGACTCGACCGACGCCCTGGCCCAGCGGGCCGAGTCGCTGGCGGGGAAGGCCGAGATGGTGGCCGACTCGATCGCGGCAGTCGAGGAGCACCGGGCCGACGCGGCGCAGGCCGCCGGCTCGCGGCTGGGCGACTCGCTCCGCGCGGTGGGGAAGCAGCGGGCGGAATCGCTGCGCACGATCCTGCGCCACGTGGCCGATTCCCTGTCGTCGCACTAGCTTCGGGGATCATGCTCCTCGTCCTCGACAACTACGATAGCTTCACCTACAACCTGGTCCAGTACGCGGGCGAGCTGGGCGCCGAGCCGGTGGTCTACCGGAACGACGCCCTGGCCGTGGACGACGTCCTCGCGCTGGACCCGGCGGCGATCGTCATCTCGCCCGGGCCCGGGACCCCGCGCGACGCCGGCATCAGCGTCCCGCTCGTTCGGGCGGCCGCGGCGGCCGGTGTGCCGCTGCTCGGCGTCTGCCTGGGCCACCAGGCCATCGGCGAGGCCTTCGGCGGCGACGTGGTGCGGGCCGACCGGCTGATGCACGGCAAGACGACCATGGTGGCCCACGAGGGTCATCCCCTCTTCGGCGGCCTGCCCTCGCCGTTCGAGGTCATGCGCTACCACTCGCTGGTGGTGGCCCCGGGGACCCTGCCGAAGGACCTGCTGGTGACGGCCTGGTCGAGCGATCGGCCGGCGGGCCGGGAGATCATGGGACTGTCCCACCGGTCCCGGCCCGTCCACGGCGTCCAGTTCCATCCGGAGTCGGTCGGGACCGCCCACGGGAAGCGCATCCTCGCCAACTTCCTCGCTCTCTGTTCGGCGACCCGCCGGGCCGCCGTGGCGGCCATCTAACCCTCGCGCCCGCCACACAATAGCCCTGCGCTCCCGGCCCTTCCGGACCCCCGGCACGAGTTTTGACTGGACCCTGCCGCGCGATTACCTTTCGTGATGCGCGTCCTGGGTGTCATTCCGGCTCGTCTTGGTTCGACCCGTCTCCCCAACAAACCGCTCCAGTTGCTGGCCGGTGAGCCGCTCATCACCCGGGTGATTCAGCACGTCGGGGACCTCGGCGTACTCGCGCAGCTGGTGGTCGCCACCGACTCGCAGATGATCGCGCAGGTGGTGGAACGGGCGGGCGTGCGGGCGGTGCTGACGCATGACGGGCATCTGGCGGGCACGGACCGGGTGGCCGAGGTGGCGAGCCGGCCCGAGTTCGCCGGGTTCGACGCGATCGCGAACGTGCAGGGCGACGAGCCGTTTCTGCCGCTGGCGGCCGTGGCCGGCGCGATCGGCCGGGTCGCCGGGGGCGACGACGTCGGCACCGCGGCGGCGCCGCTGGCACCCGAGCACGCGGCCGATCCGTCGCGGGTGAAGGTGGTAATGGATGGCGCGGGCCGGGCGCTCTATTTCTCCCGTGCGGCCATTCCGTTCCGCCGGGAGGCCACCGACCCGAGCGAGGGACTCTACTGGCAGCACCTCGGGCTCTACGTCTACACCCGGGCGGCGCTCGCCCGCTGGGTCGCCACGCCGGCGAGCGCGGCGGAGCGGGCTGAGCGGCTGGAGCAGCTCCGGGCGCTGCACTGCGGTCTCACCATCGGCGTGGCCCGGCTGACCGAGCCCGCGCGGCCCGGCGTGGACACGCCGGACGATCTTCGACGGGCGGAAGCCCACTGGCACGCACTCCAGGGGTAGAGCTATGAACTCGGGTCCGAACGCGACCAAGTACATCTTCGTCACCGGCGGCGTCGTCTCTTCCCTTGGGAAAGGCATCGCCGCCGCGTCACTTGGGCGCCTGCTGGTCGAGCGCGGCCTCAGCGTGACGATGCAGAAGTTCGACCCCTACATCAATGTGGACCCCGGCACCATGTCGCCGTTCCAGCACGGCGAGGTGTTCGTGACCGACGACGGGGCGGAGACCGACCTCGACCTTGGCCACTACGAGCGCTTCATCGACCGCTCGCTGTCGCAGCAGAACAACATCACCACCGGCAGGATTTATCAAACGGTGATCAACAAGGAGCGGCGGGGCGAATACCTGGGCTCCACCGTGCAGGTCATTCCCCACATCACCGACGAGATCAAGAACGCCATCCGGCGCACGGCGCCCGGCCACGACGTCGTGATCACCGAGATCGGCGGCACCGTGGGCGACATCGAGTCGCTGCCGTTCCTCGAGGCCATCCGCCAGTTCCGGCAGGAGGTCGGGCGCGACAACGCCATCTTCATCCACCTGACGCTGGTGCCTTACATCGCGGCGGCCGGGGAGCTCAAGACCAAGCCCACCCAGCACTCGGTCCGGGATCTGATGCAGATCGGGATCCAGCCCGACATCCTCATCTGCCGGAGCGAGCAGCCGATCTCGGCCGACATCAAGCGCAAGATCGCGCTCTTCTGCAACGTGGACTTCGGCTGCGTAGTGGAGAGCCCGGACGTGCGCTCGATCTACGAGATTCCCCTGCGCTTTCTCGAGCAGGGACTCGATCGCGAGGTGTGCCAGCGGCTCCGGCTCGAGACCAAGGAGCCCGATCTCCGCGGCTGGAAGGCGATGACCGACCGGATTCTCCATCCCACCCACCGGGTGCGGATCGCGGTGGTGGGGAAGTACACGGCCCTGCACGACGCCTACAAGTCGGTGAGCGAGGCCCTGATCCATGGCGGCATCCCGCACGACGCCAAGGTGGATGTCGAGTGGATCCCGAGCGACCGGTTCACCGACCAGGCGGCGGCGGGCCGGCTGCTGTCCGAGTACGACGGGCTGCTGATCCCGGGCGGCTTCGGCGAGCGCGGGGTCGAAGGCATGATCGAGGCCATCCGCTGGGCCCGCGAGAACGGGCTCCCGTTCTTCGGCATCTGTCTCGGCCTCCAGGTGGCCATCATCGAGTTCGCCCGCGATGTCTGCGGCATGCCCGACACCAACAGCACCGAGTTCGAGCCCGACTGTGCCGCGCCGGTCATCGCGCTGATGCAGTCCCAGCGAGATGTCAGCAACTTGGGCGGCAGCATGCGGCTGGGCGCCTATACCGCCAAGCTCCGGCCCGGCTCGCGGGTGGCGCAGGCCTACGGCACCAACGAGATCAGCGAACGGCACCGGCACCGGTGGGAGGTGAGCAACGCCTATCGCGACGTGCTGGCGGAGTACGGGCTCCGGCTCTCCGGCCAGTCGCCCGACGGCGGGCTGGTCGAAACGATCGAGCTGCCCGACCACGCCTGGTTCATCGGCTGCCAGTTCCACCCCGAGCTCAAGTCCCGACCCACCCGGCCCCATCCACTGTTCGCTGGCTTCGTCGGCGCGGCGCTGCGCCACAGCCAGGGCGGGCCGCCGTCGCCCGCGCCGAAGGAACTCGCCGAGATCGGACACTGATGGGCTGGTCGTTCGCGCGGCGACCCTTCCTGATCGCGGGGCCCTGCGTGATCGAGCCGGGCGACGTGCTGCCCCGCGTCGCCGAGGCGTTGGCCCGGCTGGGCGCCGCGCGCGGGCTCCCGGTCTGCTTCAAGGCCAGCTTCGACAAGGCCAACCGGGCCCGCGGTGACGCGCCCCGGGGGCCCGGGCTGGACGAGGGCCTCCGGGCGCTCGAACGGGTCCGCTCCGTCAGCGGGCTGCCGGTGCTGACCGACATTCACGAGGCCGCTCAGGCGGCGCCCGCCGCCGAGGTGGCCGATGCGCTCCAGATCCCCGCGTTTCTCTGCCGCCAGACCGACCTGCTGGTGGCCGCCGGCCGCACCGGCCTACCGGTGAACGTCAAGAAGGGACAGTGGGTGCAGGCCGAAGCGATGGCGGGGGCGCTGGACAAGGTCCGGGGCGGAGGCAGCGGCGACCTCGCGGTCACCGAGCGGGGCACCTTCTTCGGGTACGGCGACCTGGTGGTGGACATGCGCAACTTCGAGCGGCTGCGCGCGGCGACCGGCGCCCCGGTGGTGTTCGACGCGACCCACGCGGTACAGCAGCCGGGCCAGGGCGCGGGCGGCGCGAGCGGGGGGCAGCGCGAGCACATCCCGGCGCTGCTGGCGGCCGCGGCGGTGGCGGGCGCGGATGGATTCTTCCTCGAAACCCACCCCGATCCAACCCGGGCGCTGAGCGACGCGGCCACCCAGTGGCCGCTCGACCGGCTCGACGCCCTGGTGGGGCGCACCCTCGACCTCTGGGCCCGCGCCCATGATTGACGCCGGCCTGGCGCGGCGGATCCGGCTGCTGGGGCTGGACGTGGACGGCGTACTGACCGACAACGGCATCTTCGTCGGGCCGGTGGCCGGCCAGGTCGTGGAGCTCAAGCGCTTCGACATCCAGGACGGCCTGGGCCAGGTCATGATGCAAAGTGCCGGCATTCCGGTCGTCTGGGTGTCGGGACGCCAGTCCGAGGCCACCACGGCCCGGGCGCGCGAGCTCCGGATCGAGGAGGTGCTCCAGGTGCCGGGGCCGCAAAAGCTCGAGGCCTTCGGCGCCCTGCTCGAGCGGCGCGGCATCGCCTGGGCGGAGGCCGCCTTCGTCGGCGACGACCTGGCGGATCTCCAGGTCCTCCGCCGGGTGGGGTTGCCGATCGCGGTCGCGAACGCGGTGGCCGAGGTGAAGGGCGTGGCGGCCCACGTGACCTCGGCCGCGGGCGGGCACGGCGCCGTGCGCGAGGCCATCGAGGCGCTGCTGCACGCGCGGGGGGAGTGGACCGAGCTGCTCGACCGGTACTTCGCGGACGCGCCTGCCCGTGCCGTCTGACGCGGCGGCGCTGGTGGCCCAGGGCCGCCGCGTGCTTCAGGTCGAGGCGGACGCCGTGGCCGCCGTCGCGGCGCGGCTCGACCACCGCTTCGCCCAGGCGGTCCGGTTACTGGCCGACGCGTCGGGCCGGGTAATCGTCTCCGGGGTGGGCAAGTCGGGACTCATCGCCCGAAAGTTGGCGGCCACGCTCACCTCGACTGGCACCCTGGCCACGTACCTGCATCCGGTCGATTCGCTCCATGGCGACCTGGGGCTGGTGGGCCGGAACGATGTCGCCCTCGTGCTCAGCAAGAGCGGCGAGTCGGAGGAGCTGTTCGGCCTGGTGGGGTCGCTGCAGCGGCTGGGCGTGCCGATCGTGGCCATCACCGGCGCCGCGTCTTCGACGCTGGCGCGGGTGGCCACCGTGGCGCTCGACGGGATGGTGGCCGAGGAGGCCTGCCCGCACGACCTGGCCCCGACCACGAGCACCACCGTCGCGCTGGCGCTGGGCGATGCTCTCGCGGTCACGCTGCTCGAGCTGAAGGGCTTTCGTCGGGAAGATTTTGCGGCCCTCCACCCGGGTGGCTCGCTCGGCCGGAAGCTGCTGCTCCGGGTGCGCGACGTCATGATCCGCCCGGGCCACCCGCTCGAGCCCGGCGCCACCATGCGGGACGCGGTGGTGAGCCTGGCTCACGACCGCGGACTGGCGCTGGTGGTGGAGCGCGGCCGTCTGGTGGGTGTCCTGACCCCGGGCGACCT
>JBBRGH010000141.1:0-7672 GCA_038240915.1 Gemmatimonadales bacterium
TCGTAGACCCGGATGTCCACGAACCGATCGTTGGCGCCGAGGTAGCCGCCGTGCGTCCGCACCACCAGGAGGGCGGCGCTCTGCATGCCCCGCTTGTCCCCGCCGCCGGCCTGTCCCGCCTTGAGCGCCGCCATCAGCCGGTCGGCCAGGCTGCCCCGGCTCTGCTCGAACGCCGCTGCCAGGTTTTTTACCGTTTGATCGGACACCATGATGTCGGCCTGGGCGGTGAAGCCGTGGCCCACGATCACCTGCCCCTTCCCGCCGGGGACGTTGCCGCGGCCCGCAGGCGCACCGACGCGGCCTCCGGCCCAGTCGAATGTCCTGGTCCCCGTGAAGCTGGCGGCGTTGCCCCGGGCATCCACCATGCCCACCTGGCGGTCCTGCAGCATCGTGTCGGTTCGCATCACGATCCGGAGCGCCTCCTCGGCCGTGGCCCCCTGGGCCAGAAGATCGAGTCCCTGCTCCCCGTAGGCCGTGTTGCCGAGACTCTGGGTCGCCACCGCGCCGATGCCAGCCTTGGCCCAGGGGACGATCCCACCCACGTTGGGGAACTTGGACTGGACCGCCACGCCCAGGTCGCCGGTGGCCGAATCCCAGGCGACGATGCTGTAGGTGTGGGCGAGCTTTGCGAAGTGGGTGGGGGCGACAACGGGCTGCTGCGCGGGGAGCGGGCCGGGGCGCAGCATCAGGAGCGCGAGCAGCCCGGCCAGGCCGATCGCGGCGGAACACCCGGTCCATCGCATCGACGACCCTCCGCTCATTGTTTGCCCAGCTTTTTCTTGAGGTAGGCCAGCTGCGCCTCGATCGCGCTCTCGCGGCGCTGCCGGTCGGCGTCGGCCTGACTTGGTGCCTCGTCGTCCGGCCGCACCGCACCGGCCGACTCCAGATCCCGCCACGCGGCCGCGATCGACTCCGACGGCAGCCCGGCCGTCGCCCGCCGGGCCTCGGCGGTCATCTCGGCCAGCTCCCGCTCGGTCAGGGCCAGCTCGTCCTGCTGGACCAGCAGCTTCCGCTCGAGCACCGCGATTCGCTCCCGATAGCGGACGGCGTAGCGCTCCGCCACCGCGACCGTTTCCGCGTCGGGCACCGCCGCAGCCAGGCGCCCGCGCCGCTCGGCGTCCGCCAGCTGCTTCCGCTCCAGGGCGAGCTCGCGCTCGGTCGCCGCCAGCGATTGGCGCATGGTGTCCACGCCAACCTTGCCCTCGATCAGCGCCTCGCGGAGCCCGGCGGCGTAGGCACGGGGATCGCTCCGGGCGCCGTCGCGCAGGAGCTGGTCCAGTCGCGCCTTCAGACCGTCGAGCACGGCCGCGGACGTCCCGCCATGGGCTGACTCCTCGAGGAATGGCCCGGTCGCCGACGGCGCGGGCCGGCCGCCGGAACAGCGGCCGAAGCAGTTGGGAAATCGAATGGTAGGAGCCCCACCGGAGACCGTCAAGCGAGCGGCCCTTCCCGCCCGCGCGGGCTCGGGCTAGCCTATTACGGAGGCGCCAATCACGAGAGGAGCTCCATGGCCCCCGAGAGCTGCCGCATGTGCGCGGAGGTGGCCGGCCAGGTTACGACCCCGGGCGGCGTGGTCTACCGCAACGAGTGGTGGGAAGTCGCCCACCATCCCGGCCCCCAGACCGACCCGGGCGAGCTGATCGTGAAGCTCCGTCGTCACGCCGAATCCCTGGCGGCGCTGGCCCCGGCCGAGGCGGCGGCGCTGGGCCCGGTGCTGCGGGCCGCGGTGGCGGCGGTCGAGCGGGTGATCCGTCCCGAACGGGTGTACGTCGCCTCTTACGGCGAGCGCCTGCGCCATCTGCACTTCTTCCTGCTGCCCCGCATGGCCAGCCTGCCGGCGGGGCACGTGGCGTCGGATCTCTACCGTCGGGGGCGGAGTCTGCTCCGTGGACTCGGGATCGTCACCAATCCGACCGCCGAGGCGCGCGCCGAGGCGGCGGGCCGACTGCGGGATGATGCTGCGTGGACGACGTTGAGCACCTGATCATCGGCGCCGGTCCCTCGGGCCTGCGGGCCGCCCAGGTCCTGGCGGACGCCGGTCGCGAGGTCCTGGTGCTGGAGAAGCGCCCGGAGATCGGACCCAAGACCTGCGCGGGCGGCCTCACGGTCAAGACCATGGGCGAGCTGCTGCCGCTCGGACTGCCCGCGGCAGCCACCCTGTCGAGCGTGGGGCATGTGGCGTTTGCCGGCGGACGGCAGGTCGTGCTCGACGCCGAGCTGACCCGGGTGCACACCATCGCCCGGCGGGATCTGGGCGCCTACCAGCTCGGCTGGGCCCGGGCCGCCGGCGCCACCGTCCAGCCCGCTACCCCGGCCACGGCGATCGACCTGCGTGCCCGGACCGTCACGGTGGCGGGCCGACCCGTCCGCTGGCGCCACCTGATCGGTGCCGATGGGGCCGACTCGGCGGTCCGGCGCGCCCTCGGGCTTCCCTCCCCGCGCGCGTACTTCGCGGCCGAGTACAACCTGCCCGGTCTCCGCCTTGACCCGCTTCGCATCGAGTGCGACCCGGCCCGGATCGCCAACGGCTATTTCTGGGTCTTTCCGCATCGGTCCTATACCTCGGTGGGCGCCGTTGCTGCCAAGCGGCTGGTCCCGCCGGCCGCGCTCCGCCGCTACCTCGACGACCGCTGCGACGGCCTCGGCGCCGGCCGGACCGGGGTGCCGTTCGAAGGCGCGACGCTGGAGGTGGCCTACCACGGCTGCCATTTCCCCGGCGGCGTCCACCTGGCCGGCGACGCGGCAGGCGTGATCTCGTCGCTCACCGCAGAGGGCATCTACGCGGCGCTCGTCACCGGCGAGGAGGTCGCCCGCGCCATCCTCGAGCCGGGCGCCCCGTCGCCCAAGACGGCGCACTGGCTCCGGACCAAGCGCTGGCACGACCGGCTGGCCCGCTGGCTGGGCCGGCCGGGGCCGCGCGATGCCACGCTCGAATTCTTCGCCCGGGTGGGGGAATCGCGCCGGCTCCGGCGGCCCCTGGCGGCCTGGCTGCTGCGCGGGTGACCGAGTTGCCCGCGCGGCTCGCCGACCTGCTTCGCCGCCTCGGCGCGAGCGCCGACCCTGCGTCCCTGGCCGAGCACGTCGTGGCGGCCTGGTCGTCGCCGGATCGCCGCTACCACGACCGGACCCATCTCCGCGACTGCCTTTCCCAGCTCGATGCCGTCCCGGACAGCGGAGCGGACCGCGGCCTGGTCGAAGCCGCCCTCTGGTTTCACGATGCGATCTACGATTCCCGGGCCGACGACAACGAGGAGCGCAGTGCAGCCTGGGCCCGCGGGGCGCTCCCGACGCTGGGGATCCCGCGCGCGGCCGCGGATGAGGTGGCCCGCCTGGTCCTGCTCACCCGCCACTTCGAGCCCGCCTCCGACCCGGCGGGCCGGCTGCTGTCTGACGTCGACCTCTCGATCCTCGGCCGCCCGGTCGACCAGTTCGACGCCTATGAGCGCGCGATCGGCGAGGAATACGCCTGGGTGCCGGCCGCTGAATTCCGGGCGGCCCGCACCCGAGTTCTCAGCGCCCTGCTGGCGCGCTCCCCGCTGTACCAGACGGCCCACTTTCGGCATCGCTATGAGAGTGTCGCCCGGCACAACTTGGAGCGGGCCCTGACCCTGCTGGCCCACCCCGGCTCGTGACCTGCGTCACCACTGGTGCGGGGCCGCGGAGGTTAGGTTCGCTGCTTGGCTGCGAAGGCGGACAATCACCATGACTGGCAGCGCCCGCGGGTGCTGCCGCGGGAGGACGACATGAAACGTTCCACGACATTTCTATTGGCCGGAATGACGGTTTTGGGTCTGGTGTCCTGCAAGCCCGCCCCTCGGACGGATGGCACGACCACCGGCACCGGCTCGGAGACGGGCTCGATGAGCGCGCCGGCCGATACCACTACCACGGGCGCCGGCATGACCAATGACACCGGCCGCACCGGCTTGGACACCACCGCCAAGCAGTAGCGCACGGCTGAACGCGTCCACGGGGGCCTGCCAGTCGGCCGGCCCCCGTTGCGTAGGGCCACCTCCGTGGAGCGCGGGGGGCCGGCCGTCGATTATCTTTTGGCCATGTCGATCAGGAGACTTCTCCCGCTGCTCCTGGCCGCCGCCTGCGGCAAAGCCGCCGACCGGGGCAACCCCGCCTGCGGCCTCGCGGCGCTGGCTGGGCCGACTGCGCTGCTGACCCAGTTCAGCGTACCGCGGCAGACCTTGAGCCGTCCGCCGGACAGGTTGCCGGAGCACATCGTAACCCGGGTGGTTGCCGGGCCCGCCCTGCCGGCCATCGTAGGCCGCGCCGACTCGCTGCTAATTATCGGCGTCGACGGTGCCATTCCGCCCACCATCAAGCCCGGGTACGGCGTCCTGGTGCTCGATACCGCCGAACAGGCGCGTGGGGTGATGCTCTACGAAGGCCTGCCCATCGAGGGCGCGCCCTTCATCGGCACCATCAATCTGGGCTCCCAGTCGCTCCCCCTGATCGGGATCCAGCTCGACCCGGCCCGGATCGAAGATCCGCGCTGCCCCTTCTTTCCCGATTCGGTCCTGCCGTGAGCGCGCCCCGCATCGCGGTGAGCGGCGTGGCGAGAACCTGGGACGGCGCGGAGCGCACGGGCGTGAACGGCGCCTACATCCGGTCGGTGCTGGCGGCCGGCGGCGTGCCGATCATGCTCTCGCCCCTGCTGGGCCCGTCGTATGCCATGCGCGCGCTGGACGGAGCCGACGGGCTGCTGCTCAGCGGCGGCGAGGACATTCATCCCGCCTGGTACGGGGTCGAGCCGTCGCCCCACCTGTACCCGCCCAGCCACGACCGGGACCTGTTTGAGCTGGCGCTGTTCGCGGCCGCCCGCCAGCGTGAGCTGCCGATCCTCGGCATCTGCCGCGGCATCCAGCTCGTCAACGTGGCGCTCGGAGGCACCCTGTTCCAGGATCTGCCGAGCGAGCGGCCGGGCCCGATCGCGCACGACCTCGGAACCGCCCGCGATGCGCGGTCGCACGAGGTCCGGCTCCAGGACGGCAGCCGCGCCGCCCGGGCACTCGGCCGGCTCAGCTTCGGGGTGAACTCGTTTCATCATCAGGCAGTGGATCGCCTGGCGGCGGGGCTGGTGGCGTCGGGCTGGAGCCCGGACGGTCTGATCGAGGCGGCGGAGTCGCCGGTCGACGCGCCCTGGCTGCTGGCGGTACAGTGGCATCCCGAGGAGATGTACGCGGAGAGCGGAGCGCCCGAGCGCGGGCTGTTCCGAGCCCTGGTGGAGGCAGCCAGCGGTGCCGAGGTATCGGCCGCCGGCTAGCCAGGGATCAGTGGGCGCCGAGATCGCGGAGGATGCGATCCTGGGTGCAGGTGTTGGGGAACAGCAGCCGGTCGCTCACGCCGTTGAGGGCGCCGCGAACCGAAGGGAAGCGCTCCGCCACCGTGCGCAGGATCGGACCCAGTCCGTAGCTGTCGGCCAGCGCGTGGTCCGAGGCCATGCCGAATCCGCGCCGGCCGAGCGTGTCGTAGTAACTCACGTCGGGTCCTGCTTTGCGGACGTGCCGCGCCGCGATATAATCGGGAAAGAGACCGGCCAGCCAGAGCGCGTAGTTGCCCAGGTGGACCATCACCCGGAACCGTCGCTCGCCGTCACTCGCCTCCAGATCGGCCAGGATGTCCACCAGGTAGCGGTGCTGCTGGTCGTCATGCCAGTCAATCCGCCAGGCCCGGTCGCGCTGCCCGAAGTCGAGCAGGAGGGCCGAGAGGTAGTCGGCGAGCTCGCGGTCGTCGAGACCGGCGTTCCGGAGCGCGTGGCGCACCACCACGTAGAAGAAAAGCGCTTCCGAGGGGATCAGCATCGACCGCACCGTCAGCAGCCGTTCGAGCAGATCGGGCGCATCCAGCAGCGGATCCGGCCCTTCCGTCGCCAGCCGCCGCTCGTGAAACGCCCGCCGATGAGCGGAGCCGCGGCTCAGTAGCAGGATCACCAGCTGCAGGTCCGCCGCGGTCAGGCGGCCTCGCGTATTCGCCCGGATCATGGCCACTCCTCCTTCCGCTCAACCTGCCGCTCCCGCCCCGACCGACGACCTGACGCTGCTCCGGCAGGTCACCGCGTTCGGTCACGAGCTGGCCGGGACGCTGCGACGCGCCTCGGTCATCGACCTGCTCCTGCGGCACATTCGGGAGAGCCTCTCACCGACCGAGATCGCCCTCACCCTGTTCCACCGCGACGCCGACGCCCACGATTTCGTGCAGGCCTGGCCCGCTGGGCGCCCCGACCGCCGTCCGCTGCTGCAGCTGATCGAGCGGCGCGGGGCCCTGATCCTGCCGGACGGCCTCGATGAGCTGGTAGCCGCCGGCGATCTGACGCCGCAAGACGATGCCCACGGCTCCTGGCTGCTCGCCCCGTTCGTCGCCCGCGGCCGGGTGACGGGCGCGGTGGCCATTCGGGGCGAGCGCGGGCGGTTCACCGCCACTTCGCTCTGGCTGCTCGAGGGCCTCGTCTCCCAAGCCAGCATCGCGCTCGAGAGCGCCCGCCTGGTGGATCTCCACGACGACGGCCGTCGCTCCTGGCAGGAGGTGGTGGACGCCATCTCCCCCGCTCTTTGCATCGTGGACCGCGGCGGACGGATCCGCCGAGCCAACCGTGCCTTTGCCGATCTGGTGAATGCCCCGCCCGCGAGCCTCATCGGGCGCCCCTGGCAGGCCTTCGTGCCGCCCGAGTGGGCCGCCGAGCTGCAGCGGGCCCTGGAGCAGCAAGGAGCGGGCCGCGAAGTAGATCTCCGCACCGGCGACCAGACCTATGCGGTGACCGCCGTGCCGATTACCAGTACCGACCGCTCGGCCCTCGTGCTCCTGTTCGATGATCAGACGGAGCGGCGACGATTGCAAGACCAGCTCATCCAGTCGGAAAAAATGTCCGCCATCGGCCAGCTGATCGCCGGCATCGCCCACGATCTGAACAACCCGCTGGCGTCCGTGGTGGGCTTCGCCGACTTCCTGGGCGAGGTGCCCAACGTCCCCCCTTCCCTGCGGGAGCCGTTGACGGTCATCCGCGAGGAGGCCGAGCGGGCCTCCAACATCGTCAAGAACCTGCTGAGCTTCGCCCGGAAACAGGAGCATCAGCGCCGTCCCACCGCGCTGCGGCCCCTGATCGACGCCACCTTCGTGCTGCTCCGGAACCAGCTCATGGCCCATCGGGCCGAGGCCCAGATCGAGATCGAGCCCGATCTTCCCATGCCCGACATCGATCCCAACCAGATCCAGCAGGTGTTCGTCAACCTGCTCAATAACGCCTCCCAGGCCATCGCCAGCACCGGCCGGCCCGGCCGGGTCGTCGTCCGGGCCCGCCGCTGGCTGGACGGGGTGGCGATCGACGTGATCGACGACGGACCCGGCATGTCCGAGTCACTCGCGGCCCAGGTGTTCGAGCCCTTCTTCACCACCAAGCCCGAGGGCGTAGGCACCGGGCTCGGCCTGTCGATCAGCCAGGGTATCGTCCGGGAGCACGGAGGCCGGATCATGCTCGTCACCGAAGAGGGCCGGGGCTCGACGTTCACGGTGCAGCTGCCGCTCTCCACCCGGCCGCCGGCGCCGGCGCCCGACGCCGGCGCTGGTCCTTCAACCAAGCGCCTCCGGGTGCTCGTCGTCGACAACGAGCACCCGCAGGCGTTTCATTGGAATGCCGGCTCCAGCGGCCGGTGGGGGTGCCGGCGGC
>JBBRGH010000142.1:0-7668 GCA_038240915.1 Gemmatimonadales bacterium
CGGCCCGCGGCGGAAAGGTGAGAACACCGGCCGGGCCCGAGGCGCGGGAGAGCGGCTGGTCGCCGGTGACGGCCCGGTCGAAGCCGGTGGCGATCACGGTGACCCGGACCTCGCCGTGCATGGCCGGATCGTTGCCGGCGCAGAAGATGATCTCGGCGTCGTCGCCCACGGCATCGTGGATGATGTCGTTGATCTGGGTTGTCTCGCCCAGGGTCAGGTCCTCGCCGCCGAGGATGTTGATTAGCACGCCGGAGGCGCCGGCGATCGAGACGTTGTCGAGCAGCGGTGAGGAGATGGCCTGCTGGGCCGCCTCGAGCGCCCGATTCTCGCCCCGGCCGATCCCGGTGCCCATCAGCGCCGCGCCGCCGTTCTGCATCACGGTTCGGACGTCGGCGATGTCCACGTTGATGATGCCGGTGCTGGTGATCAGGCTGGCGATTCCCTGGGTGGCGTTGAGCAGCACCTCGTCGGCCTTCTTCAGGGCTTCCTGGAACGGAATCCCCTTCCCGACGACGGCGAGGAGCCGCTCGTTGGGGACCACGATCATGGTGTCCACGTTCTTCCGCAGCTCGGCGATGCCCTGCTCCGCCTGCTTCATCCGCCGCCGGCCCTCGAAGAGGAACGGCTTGGTGACGATGCCGACGGTGAGGGCGCCGGTTTCCCGGGCCATCTGGGCCACGACCGGGGCCGCGCCGGTGCCGGTGCCGCCGCCCATGCCGCAGGTGACGAAGACCATGTCGGCGCCCTGGACCGCCTGGGCCACCTCGTCGCGGGTCTCCTCGATCGCCTGGCGCCCGATCTCGGGCCGGGCCCCGGCGCCGAGCCCGCGGGTCAGCTTGCGGCCGATCTGGATCTTGATGTCGGACTTGGAAATCGCGAGGGCCTGGGCGTCGGTGTTGACCGAGATGAACTCGACCCCGCCGAGCTGATCCTCGATCATCCGGTTGACCGCGTTCCCACCGCCGCCGCCGACGCCGACCACCTTCATCCGGGCGGTTTGGACGCCGCCGTCTTCCAGCTCAAAGATCATGGTTTCTCCCCTCGGCCCGACTCAGAAGAAGTCCTGAAGCCACCGTTTCACCGGAGCGAGCACCTTTTCGACCGCCGGCGACTTCCGCGCACCCGTGCCGAAGCCGCCGCTCATCGCCACCTGTCGAGCCCCATACAGCACCAGCCCGGCCGAGACTGCCATGCGTGGCGATTCGACGCTGTCCGCCAGACCCCGCAGCCGCTGGCCGGGGACGCCGCATCGGGCCGGCATGGCGAACACCTCGCGGGCGAGCTCGACAATGCCCGGGGTCAGGGCCCCGCCGCCGGTGAGAACGACCCCGGCGGGCAATCGCTGATGATACCCAGCGCGCGTGATCTCGTCGAGCGCGTACTCCAGAACTTCCTGGAGCCGCATGTGCATGATGTGCGCCAGCACCCGACGCTGCGCGGTCCGGGCGCCCTGCCCGGGTGTGCTGGGCAGCTCGAACACGTCGCTCTCGGGCACCAGCGGCTCGAACCCCGCGCCGAAGCGCTCCTTCAGCCGCTCGGCGTCCACCTGGGTCACCTGGAGCCCGTGGACGATGTCCGCCGTGACGTGCCCGCCGGCGCAGAGCAGCGAGCCGGTGTGCCGGATCTTCCCGTTGTGGAAGATCGAGACGTTGGTCGAGCCGCCGCCCAGCTCGACGATGGCGCAGCCGAGCTCGATCTCGTCCGGCGTGAGCACTCCGAGCGATGCCGCCAGCGGCTCGAGCACGAACTCCTGGACATGATAGCCCGCCCGCTCGACGCACTTCTTCAGGTTCTGCAGCACGCTCGACAGCACGGTGACCAGGTAGACCTCGGCCTCGAGCCGGGAGCCGGTCATCCCGATCGGCTCGTTGATGCCGCCCTGCTGGTCGATCAGGTAGTCCTGCGGGATGGCATGCAGCAGCTCGTGGTCGCGCCCGAAACTGATGTTGCTCGCCATGTCGTTCACCCGGGCGACATCGCTGGTGCGGATCTCGTCGCCGGTGACGCTGACCATGCCGTGTGAGCTGCGCCCGGCCACGTGCTCGCCGGCGATGCCGCAGTAGGCCGATCCGACCTCGACGCCGGCCATCCGCTGCGCGCCCTTCATCGCCTTGTCGATCGCCCGGGTGGTCTCCTCGATGTCGCGGACGACGCCGCGGCGGATGCCGGCGGTCTTCTCGGTGGCGACGCCCAGGATCCGGGCCCCGGCGTCGCGCGCGTCGCCCGTCACCTCGGCGATCGCGGCCACGACCTTGGTGGAGCCGAGGTCGAGGGCCGCGACCAGCCGCTGCGGCTGTGCGCTCACGCGCGCATCCGGCGGACGATCACCTGGCCGGCGAAGCGTCCATCGAGTTCCTGGTAGGCCCGTCCGTTCCGGACGAGCGCCTGCTCCACCGCCGTCACCGCTCGAATGTCCTCCGCGGATACCTGCGCGCCGAACCAGAGGCGCCGCCCCCCGACCTCGAGAACCACGTCCGGCCCCACCCGCCAGGCCGCTCCGATCCGTGCGAACAGGTCGGGATCGCTGTCCCGGACCCGCGCGAGCACTCCCGTCACGATGGCGTCGCCGTTGGCTGCCAGGGGCAGGTCGGGGGCCGAGCGGAGCGGGTCGAACGGCAGCACCCGGCCCCGCGCGTCGAGCAGGGCGAGCCCGTCGCCCCGGCTGGCGAGCGCCACCGGGACCGCCTCGACCAGCTCGACCTCCAGCGTCCCCGGCAGCCGGCGCCCCACCTGGACCGTGTTTACGCCCGGCATCGCATAGACGCGCCGCCGCAACGGCGCCGGATCGTCGAACACGCTGGCCCCAGGCGCGAGCTGCAGTGCCGTGATCACCTTGGCAGGATCAAGATACTGCAATCCCGCGATCTCCACCCGCCTGACCCGGAAGAACTCGAGACCCCGCAGCAGTCCCGGCAGGCCGAACCAGAGCGCGAACCCGAGAGCGACACCGCCGAGCAGCTTCCAGCCGGGCTTCAGGGCGCGTCCAGCCACCGGACAAGCTCGGGGCCGACCCGGGTGATGTCGCCGGCGCCGAGAGTGAGCACCACGTCGCCCGGCGTCAGCGCCTCGTAGACCCGGCGGCCCACGTCGGCGCGGGTGGGCTCGAAGCGGGCGTCGGCGCCGGCTCGGCGCGCGGCGTCGGCCACCTGGCTCCCGCTCACGCCCTCGAGCGGCTGCTCCCGCGCGGCGTAGACCTCGGTCACCACCACCAGGTCGGCCGCGGCGAGCGCTTCGCCCATGGCCTGGCCGTGGGCCGCGGTCCGCGAATAGAGATGGGGCTGGAACACCGCCACCAGCCGCCGCCCGGGATAGGCCTGGCGTGCCGCGGCGAGCGTGGCCACCAGCTCCGAGGGATGGTGCGCGTAGTCGTCCACCACCGCCACGCCGCCATGCTCGCCCAGGCGCTCGAACCGGCGCCCGACGCCGGCGAACTCAGCCAGCGCCTCGGCGGCTCGGGCCGGATCGCCGCCGATGGCGTCGGTGGCCGCCAGCGCCGCGACTGCGTTCCGCAGGTTGTGGATCCCGGGCACCCGAAGCCGAAGCGGCAGGGCCCGGCCCCCGCGCCACCGAATGGTGGCTTCGGTGCAGTCGGCCCGCTGGACCACGTCGCCGATCCGGACATCGGCGTCGGCGGCGAAGCCGAAGAGCCGGAGCCCGCGGCCCAGCCGGCTCGCGATCAGCCGTGCACCCGGATCATCGGCGCTCACCACGGCCGTCTCGGCCCGGCCGGCGAACTCGACGAAGGCATCCTCGAGCGCCGCCATCGAGCCGTAGCACTCAAGATGGTCGGGCTCGACGTTGTTGACGATGGCCACGGTCGGGTGGAGCGTGAGAAAGGCCTTGTCGTACTCATCCGCCTCGACCACGAACAAGTCGTCGCCCGCCACCAGCGCATTGCCGCCCCAGGCGGTAACCCGGCCACCGGCGATGCCGGTAGGCGCGAGCCCGGCAGCGGTGAGCGCTTCGGTGGTCATCACCGTGGTGGTGGTCTTCCCGTGGGTGCCGGACACGGCGACCGAACGCGCGCCGCCGATCAGCGCGGCCAACGCTTCCTTCCGCGGCACGACGGGGAGACCCAGCGCCCGGGCCCGCGACAGCTCGGGGTGATCGGGCGCCACGGCCGCCGTCACGACGACGGCGCGGGCGCCTTCCAGGTGCGCCGGATCATGCCCCTGCCAGATCCTGGCCCCCATGGCGGCGACGTCGGCGGCGCCGAGCGGGTCGTTGTCGCAGCCGCTCACCACCACGCCGCGGCGGCAGGCGATCAGCGCAAGCGCGCTCATGCCCGCGCCGCCGATGCCTACGAAGTGGACCGGGCGACTATCCGAGGGGGTAAACAGGTTCATGTGGATGCGCTAATGTAAATAGTCGCTGCGAGTTCTCAAAGTGCTGGCCGCCCCGCCAGCGTCAACAATTTTGACACTATGTCGGCGGCGGCGCGGGGCCGGCCACGGGCGAGCGCCCGCGCGGCCATCGCCTCGTACCGGGAACGGTCAGCGAGCAGGCTCCCCACCTCGGCCGCCAGCCGGGCCGGGGTGAGCTCCCCCTGCGGCACCATGGTCGCGGCCCCGGCCTCGGCCAGCACCCGCGCATTGTGAGTCTGATGGTCGGCCGCGGCGGTGGGCAGGGGAACGATGACGCTGGGAACACCCCAGGCGCACAACTCCGCCACGGTGATCATACCGGCGCGCGACACCACGACGTTCGCGACGGCATAGCCATCGGCCATCGGGTCGAGAAAGTCGATGACTTGGACGGCCGGAGGCCGGTGCCGCCCGGCGAACTCCTCGTAGGTGGCTCGCCCCGTCACCCACAGCAGGTCCACGTCCGCCGGCCAGCCGGCATCGAGCCAGCCGGCCACCGCGCGATTGACCGCCAGCGCGCCCTGACTGCCGCCGGTGACCAGCACCACCGGCCGGCGGCCATCGAGCCCGAAGCGCGCCAGCGCCGCGCCGCGCCGCGCCGGATCCGGCGGCGCGATCGGATTCCCGGTGTCGAACGCCTCCGTCCGCGGCCCGAACCGGAGCAGCGACCGCGCTTCCGGGAGGCCGAGGTAGACGTGGCGCACGCGGCGGGTGAGCAGCCGGGTGGCCAGACCGGGATAGGCGTTCTGCTCCTGGACCGCGCTCGGGATCCCGTGGCGGCTGGCCCACCAGACGACGGGCGCCGAGGCGTAGCCGCCCGTGCCGAGCACGGCCACGGGGCGCTCCTCCGCGAACAGCCGGCCGATCTCCCGCAGCAGGTGGCCGGCGATCAGCGGCCAGCGCACGTTCTTCCACCAGGTTCGACGGTAGATCGGCTCGGACGGAAGGAGATGGAAGCGGAAGTCACGCGTCGGGAGCAGCCGGGCCTCGACGCCGCGGACCGCGCCCACCAGCACCGGCTCGATCGAGGGCGCGCGCTGCCGCAGGGCCTCGGCGATGGCCAGCGCCGGCATCAGGTGGCCGCCGGTGCCGCCTCCCGCGATCAGAATCCGGCGCACCGCGGTGGGGGGCGGTGTCATGCCGTCCGCTTGGCGCGCCCCGCCCCAGCGTCACGCCCCGCCGGCTCCCGTCCCGCGGGCACCGCCGACCGGGGCTTGCCGCGGAGCCGGCCGATGTTGATCAGGATGCCGGTGCCCAGCAGCGAGATCACCTGGCTCGAGCGGCCGTACGACATGAACGGCAGGGTGAGCCCGGTCGTCGGCATCAGGCCCAGCGAGACGGCCATGTGCATGAACGCGGTGAGGCCGATGGTCGCGGTCAGGCCGACGGCGAGATACTGCCCGAACGGCTCCGAGGCGGTCCGGGCGATGCGGAAGCCGAGCCAGCAGAAGAGGGCGAACAGGAACACCACCACCAGCACGCCGGCGAAGCCCCACTCCTCGCCGATAGTGCTGAAGAGGAAGTCGCTGTACGCATACGGCAGATACCCCAGCTTCTGCTGGCCCATCCCGAAGCCGGTGCCGAACAGGCCGCCCGAGCCGACCCCTACCAGCGACTGGTGGATCTGAAAGCCGGCCTCGGTGGTGGCGTCGCCCGGGTTGAGGAACGTCAGCACGCGGGCCAGCCGGTACTGGGCGTCGCGGATCTGGTGGAACACCAGGATGACCGTCACGCCGCCGAGAAGAAAGAAGTGGCCGATCTTGGCGCCGGAGGTGAACAGCACCAGCCCGCCCAGGAGGGCGACGAGGGTCGCCATCGAGAGGTTGGGCTCCAGCAGGATCAGGAGCGAGACCAGGCCCAGCACCAGGATGAACGGCAGCACGCCCTTCTTGAACTCGCGCACCTGGACGCCCTTCTTCGACGCCAGCATCGCGCACCAGATCACCACCGCCAGGCGGGCGATCTCCGACGGCTGGAAGTTGAGCGGGCCGATGTCCACCCAGCGGCGCGCGCCATTGAGCGACGGGGCGATGGCGCGGGTGAAGGGCAGCAGCGGAATCAGCAGCAGGGCAACGGTCGCCAGCAGCAGCGGCCAGGCCCAGTTGCGCCAGCGGTAGTAGTCCTGTCGGGAGGCCCAGAGGAGGAGGATCCCCCCGATCACGGCGCCGGTGAGCTGGCGCGCCGCGAAGCCGAGGCCCACGTTCTGCCCCTTCACGGTCACCAGGCTGGCGGCGCCGTACGTTGCCGCCACTCCGAAGGCCAGCAGGACCAGGGTCACCACACCCAGCAGGCGGGTCTCCCAGCGCAGCTCGCCCGGATGGCGGACCGGTCGGGGCGAGGTCACATCGCCTCGACCGCGGCCCGGAAGCGCGCTCCGCGCTCCTCGTAGTGGGCGAACATGTCGTAGCTCGAACAGGCGGGCGACAGGAGGACGGCGTCGCCCGGTTGGGCCAGCCGGCCCGCGGTGGCGAGCACGTCGGCGAAATCGCCGGCCGGGACCACCTGCAGCCGATCGCCGAGATCCTGGACGACGATCGGGCCGGACTCGCCATAGGCCACGACGGCGCGGCAGCGGCCGCGAAGCAGCGGCTCGGCCAGCCGGGTGTACGGCTCACCCTTATGCCGACCGCCGAGCAGGAGGACGAAGGGGCGGTCGAGTGCCGCTACCGCCACCTCGGTCGAGGTGACGTTGGTGCTCTTGGAATCGTTGATCCAGAGCACGCCGTTCACCTCCCGGATCGGCTCGACGCGGTGGGGGATGGCCCGAAAGGTCCGGAGCCCGTCGGCCACCCGGTCGGGTGCGCCGCCGGCCCGCACCGCCGCCAGCGCGGCCGCGAGGGCGTTGGCGACGTTGTGATCGCCGAGCAGGGGCAGGTCGGCCCGCGGCATCAGCGCGACGTCCCCCAGCATGAGCCGGCCGCCGGTCCGGTCGTACCACCCGTCCGCCCGCTCGACCAGCGAAAACCGCAGGTGGGTTCCCGGCACGCCCGCGACCATAGCCCGGACCGCCTCGTCGTCCGCGTTGCTGACCCAGACCGAGCCAGGCTGGGCGTTCTGGAACAGCCGCGCCTTGTCGCCGTAGTACTCCGCCAGGGAGTGATACCGGTCGAGATGGTTGGGCGCGAGGTTGGTGAGCACCCCGATGGCCGGCCGGAGGTGCGGCACGTCGTGCAGCTGGAACGAGCTGAGTTCGAGCGCGAGCCACGCCGGCGGCTCGGCCGCGAGAGCCACGTCGCAGAGTGGCCGGCCGATGTTCCCCGCGGTCTCGGCCTGGAGGCCCGCGGCCTGCATCGCGTGGGCGATG
>JBBRGH010000143.1:0-7588 GCA_038240915.1 Gemmatimonadales bacterium
CCACGCCGTACGGGTCGGTCGGTCGGGGCGCCGTCCGCTCGGTCCAGGGTGAGCTGTTGGTGTCCCCGACCGCCTTGACCGTGCTGATGAAGACGAAGTCGCGGGCCCCCGCCTCCGCCGCGGCGTCGAACACGCCGATCGTCCCGTCACGGTTGACCGCCAGCGACGCGGCCGCATCGTCGGCTCCGTTGGCCTGGTGGACCCGGGCGGCGAGGTGGACCACGCCCTCCATTCCTTCCAGGGCGCGCCGGAGCCCATCACGATCGTCGAGTCCGCGCACCACAGCGGGCGTGACCTCGAGGGCCAATGCGGTTGCCGTTCCCCGGACCAGTCCCCGCACCCGCACTCCCCGCGCGACCAGCGCCGCGGCGACGTGGCGTCCCAGGAACCCGTTGGCGCCGGTGACCAGGACCGATCGCGGCAGCGGGCGGGGGGTGGGTCGTGTCGGGGACGGAGACGTCACGCGCGGGTCCTCGGGACGGAGCCATGCGGGCTCGATGAGACGCAGCAAGACATTTCCGCACAACATGTTACTGGCCCACTCCGCTTGTCTCGGGCGGCGCTGGGAAGTATCATACTAGCGACGCCGGTCGTTTCCAATCCTGCCTCGAGCGACGGGGAGCTCGTCAGTCATGCCGCTGCCCGCCTGCCGCCGATGAACAAGACGGTCCGCCTCCCCGACACCGAGCGCCTCTCGCTGCTCGCGGTGGCGAACGTCATCCTCCGTTACCGGTGGCTGGTGCTGCGGGTGACCTTAGGCCTCGTGGTCGCGACCGCCGCCTACCTGCTGCTGCGTCCCCGCACCTACTCGGTCTCGACGACGTTCCGCCTGCAGACCCGCAACAACGCGAGCAGCAGCCTGTCGGGGCTGGCCGCCTCGCTGGGGGTCACCGTCCCCGCGGCCGACGCCACCCAGTCCCCGGCCTTCTACGTGGACCTGCTGCGGTCGCGGGAGATCCTCGGCGCGGCGGTCACCCACCGGTACAAGGGCGCCAACGAGGACCTGCTCGAGGCATACCAGGTGAAGGGTGCGACGGCCGGTATCCGGCGCGAGCGGGCGATGGCGAAGCTGTCCGACGACATGACGGTGCTCGCCTCGCCGCGGACCGGCGTGATCACGCTCTCGGTCACCCTGCTCGATCCGGTGCTGGCCCAGGAGGTGGCGCAGGTGCTCCTCGACGAGGTGAACGCGTTCAATCTCGAGAGCCGGAAGTCGCAGGCGGGGGCGGAGCGGCAGTTCGTGGGGCGGCGGCTGGAGGAGGTCCGGTGGGACCTGCGCGCGGCGGAGGACCGGCTGCAGGCCTTCCTGCAGCGGAATCGCGACTATCGCAACTCGCCGGAGCTCGGCTTCGAGCAGGAGCGGCGGGCGCGCGAGGTGTCGATGCAGCAGGCGGTGTTCTCCAGCCTCGCCCAGTCGTTCGAGCAGGCCAAGATCGAAGAGGTGCGCGACACGCCGGTCATCACGGTCATCGACCGTCCCGAGCGCCCGGTGCTGCCGGACCGCCGCCAGCTGCTCAAGAAGCTCGTCATCGCGGCCATGCTCGGCATCGTCTTCGGGCTCGGCATCGCGTTCCTGCGCGAGGCGCTCGCCAGCAACCGCCGGACCGAGGCGTTCGAGGAGTTCCAAGAGCTGCGCCAGGAGGCCCTCGACGACCTCAAGCTCCGCGGCCGCCGCCGCCGCGAGCCCGCCTAGGCCGCCGTCCCCACCCGCCGCTCCAGCACGTCCGCCAGCCGCCCGCACAGCACCTGCTTGCTCAGCGCCCCGGTGACCAGCCGGAGCCCGGCCTCGCCTCGGGAGGCGAGCTCTCCCTCGTCGAGCGCAGCGAGCTCGCGGAACAGGCGCTCCGCTCCGTCCACGTCGCCGTGAGCCACATGCCAGCCGATGGGTTGGCCGTCGAGCAGATCGGCCACGTGGCAGGACGCCGGACCCAGGAACACGACCGGCCGGGCGACAGCGAGCGCGCCGTAGATCTTGCACGGATGCACGATGCCGACCACCTCGTCGCCCATCGTGACCAGGTGCACGTCGGCCGCGGACAGCGAGTAGCGCAACTGGTCCAGCGGCTGATAGGGCAGCGAGCGCAGGTTGAGGCTGCCGCTCGCCTCGACCTCGCGCTTGCCCACCCCCCCGCCGACGAACAGGAAGACGAGCCGGGGGTCGTCCGCCAGGCGCTCGGCCGCGCGGAGCGCGGTGGTCAGCGGGTTGGACGGCGAATGGTTGCCGCTGTACATGATCACGCGCTTGCCCTCGAGCGCGTGCGTCCGGCGGAACGGATTCTCCGCGTGCGGCACCGGCGCGAGACGGTCGGACAGCGGCCACGGTGGGATGACCGACAGCTTGTCGCGGACATCGAGCTTTCGGAGCACACGCTCGGCCATGAAGCGGTCGAGGACGATGACGTCCGCCGCCCGCGCGAGCACCCACCGGTTGAGCGCATCGAAGATGCGGACCGGCAGCGACCGCGGGCCCAGGATCCCGAGCGCCACGAGCTGATCGGGATTGAGGTCCATCACCCAGTACTTGAGCGACGCGCCGCGAAGGCGGGAGAGGACGAGCGCCGCCATCGACGCCATCGGCGGCGCCGTGCTCACGACCACGGCGTCAAGGCCAGGGACCAGCAGACCGTGCACGATGGCCTGGGCCACGAAGGACAGCGCCGCGAGCAGCCGGATGGCCATCGACCCCTTGCCGAACGAACACAGTGGCAGCCGCCGCACCTCGACGCCGTCGACCACCTCGCGGCCGGGATAGCGGACCGACGGGTCGTCGTAGCCCCGCTCCGAGGTCAGCACCACCACGCGGTGGCCCCGCCGCGCCAGCTCGGCCGCCGCATCGGCCAGGTGCTGGCCCACGCTGGCGGGGTCCGGCACGTACACCTGGGAGAGGAAGAGGAACGTCAGGCCGTCGCGCTCCGGACCCGGGGGTACCGGCGGACATACTGGTCGAAGATCCAGGCGTAGGTCTTCTCGAGCCCGTCCCGGAGCCGGATGCTCGGCTCCCAGCCGAGGTAGGACCGGATCTTCGTGTTGTCCGAGTTGCGGCCGTTGACGCCCTTGGGCGCGGCCAGGTTGTAGCTGCGCGCCAGCCGCACGCCGGCGATCTCCTCCACGATGTCCACCAGCTGGTTGATGGTGACCAGCTCGTGTGAGCCCAGGTTGACGGGTTCGAGGATGTCGCTGTTCATGATCGCCTCGGTGCCCGTCACGCAGTCGTCGATGTACATGAACGACCGCGTCTGCTGGCCGTTGCCCCAGATCTCGATGGTGTGCACCCCGCTCAGCTTGGCCTCGATGACCTTGCGGCAGATGGCGGCCGGGGCCTTCTCACGCCCCCCGTCCCACGTGCCGAGCGGCCCGTAGACGTTATGGTAGCGCGCCACGCGGGTGTCGACTCCGAAGTCCTCGCGGAAGTGGCGGCACATCCGCTCCGAGAACAGCTTCTCCCACCCGTAGCCGTCCTCGGGCATCGCCGGATAGGCGTCCTCCTCCTTGAGAGCCACGACCTGCTCGTCCCGCTGCTTGTCCGCGTTGTAGACGCAGGCGGACGAGCTGTAGAAGAAACGCTCCACCCCCGCGCGCTGGGCCGCCTGCAACATATGGGTGTTGGTCAGCACCGACAGCATGCAGAGCGCCTTGTTGTGCTCGATGAAGCCCATCCCGCCCATGTCCGCCGCGAGCTGGTAGACCCGGGTGGCCCCGGCGCAGACGCGGGTGGCGTGGTCCAGCTGGCTCAGGTCGGCGACGACGTTGTCCGCGCCGGGACAGACCTGATACCACTCCTCCAGCGGCTTCACGTCCACCGCCCGCACGCCGTAGCCGGTGCGGAGCAGCCCCGCGGCCAGATGGCCGCCAATGAAGCCCCCGCCGCCGGCGACGACCGCCAGTCCCTTGGTCATGCATGCTCCGTGTGGATGGTCCCGCGCCTCAAAGATACGGGTTCTCGAGCACCACCTGCCCCCGGGCCGGACGGCCACCCGGCGCGCGGGCCGGATGCTCGAGGACGTACAGCGCGTACATGTGATCGATCCACGCGGGGTTCTTGAACACCCGCGTCTGCCGGAGGAAGTTGAACTTCCCGATCTTCCGGCGCTCGTGCGCGGCGTTGAACTCCTCGACCGCCAGCAGCTCGCCGCACCAGGGGTTGTGCCCCTCGAAGGCCACGTCGTCGAGGTAGAGCGTGGTGAGCGGAAGGTACTTGAGGGGATCGGGGTCCTCCAGCACCCGGAGCGCGGCCCGGGCGGAGCTGTAGTAGTCCACGTCCAGCGCGACGAACCCGACCGGGGCCGCCCGGCTCAGGCCGGCCAGGAATCCCGGCACCGTCTCCGCGATGTCGCCGTACAGCACTCGGGCGTTGGGCGGGAGGCGGGCGGTGAGGGCCGCGCGGTCCATCGGAAAGTCGCCGGCGGCGTAGTACTCGGGGTGGTCGCGGTAGTCCACCGGGGGCGGCATGCCAGCGCCGGTGTCGAAGCCCACGATCTCGAACTGCACGCCGGTGGCCTTGGTCACCCGCCGCCCCACCTCGCACAGGTTGAGGAGTCCCGCGCCTTTCGCCACGCCGAACTCGAGCGCCGTCAGGCGATCCAGGCCCGCCTGCCGGGCGAAGTCCGCGGCCTTGAGCAGGCCGAACGCATGCTGCTGGCGGGGGACGAGGTCGAAGGCCACGCGCGCGCGCACCGATCCGAACACCGCCACGAAGGCGGACGCCAGGTTCAGGTGCAGGGGCTCGGTGAGCCGCTCGACGGCCAACCGCCGCCAGACGTGCGCGCGAGTGAGCTTGCGGAGGATGAAGCGCATTGGCGGGAGAACATAAGCCGCACGTCCGACCCGACCAAGTCCGGGCCGGCTCGCTACGCGGCCCCGGTGCCCTCCACCGCCCAGAGCTCGCGCAGCCAGGCCGCCGTCGCCAGAACGCCCTGCGCCATGGTGTACGGCAGCTCGCCGCAGACCTCGCGAGTCCCGGACAGGTCGGCCCGATACTCGGTGAGCACGTTGTTCAGGCGAAAGCTGTTGAAAGGGAACCCTCGCATACCGGCCAGGTTGATGAGATCGCCGAGGCGCGCCGCGGCCCGCGCCACGGGCCGTGGCAGCGTGCGGATCGGCGGCGCGCCCAGCGCAGCTCGGAACGCCTCGGCCCAGGCCTCGAGTGCGATCGGCTCGTAGTCGGCCAGGAAAAACATGCGGCGGTGGATCGCGCCGGCGTCGGCATCGAGCAGCCGCAGGTACTGGTGGACCGTGTTCCCCACGTAGCCGTACGACTTGTAGGTGGGACCGCGGCCCACGTGAAAGTACCGTCCGTCCCGGATCATGCCGAAAAACCGGAGGTAATGCGGATTCATCCCCGGCCCCCAGATCGTCGTGGGACGGACCAGGCACCAGTGTCCGTGGCCGCCGCCGTCGGCCTCCCGCCAGATCTGCTCGGTGCGCACCTTGCTCTCGCCGTACGGAGTGCTCGGGGCGTAGTCGGTCTCGTCGCTCGGCGTGTACCCCACCCGGCACACCAGCTGCGACGAGGTGCAGATCACCCGGCGCACCGACGGCACCGATCGGATCGCGTCCGCGAGGTGCCGCACGCCCTCCATGTTGACCCCGTAGTCGGCAACGGTCCGCCCCTCGAGATCCGTGCGCGCGGCGAGGTGGAGCACGGCCTCGGGCGCGAGCCCGACCAGCGCCTCGAGCACGCGGGAACGGTCCCGCAGATCCACGGCGGCATGAGTGTACCCCGGGCCCTCGCGAGTGGCGCCGGCCGCCGCGCCGCGCGGCGGCCGGATGTCCCAGCCGGTGACCTGGTCGCCTCGGGCGAGGCGCGCGCCCGCGAGTGCCGTCCCGATGAAGCCGCTGGTGCCGGTGACGAGGACCCTCACGAAACCGCCGACCCGACCACTCGCCGGTAGATCGCCAGCGTCTCGCGGGCGGCCCGGTCCCACCCGAACCGGTCGGCCTGCGCCCGGCCCTTGGCCCGGAGCTCGGCCCGCAGTCCCTCGTCCGAGGCGATGCGCACGATCTTGTTGGCCATGTCCCCGACGTCGAGCGGGTCGAAGTAGAGCGCCGCGTCGCCCGCGACCTCCGGCAGCGCCGTCACCCGCGAGCAGGCCACCGGCACCCCCGCGGCCATCGCCTCCAGCACGGGCAGGCCGAAGCCCTCGTAGATCGACGGAAACAGCAGCGCCCGCGCGCCGCCGAAGACCTCAGCCACCTGGGCGTCCGGCAGATATCCCGTGACGGTCAGGCCGGGGACGCCGTCGGGCCGCCATCCCGGCGGCAGCCGTCCGATGAGCACCAGATCGGGGACGGCGTCCTGCCCCCGGCGCGCCTGCCTGTAAGCCTCGAGCAGCCGGGGAAGATTCTTGTTGGGCTGGACGCCCGCGAACGCCATCAGGTACGGTGTCCCCGAACGGGCCGCCGCGGCGCCCGCATGCGGGACTGCCGGATGGGGGACGGCCGGCTCGCTGGTGCGCGGCTTGGGGGCGAGCTGCACCACGTCGATCGACTCGACCGGCACCCGATACGCGCGGGCGATCTCCCCCCGCGAAAAGTGCGAATCGGCGATGACGGCCGCCGCCCGGCGGAGCGACCGGCGCACGAAGCCATCGAGCACCAGGCGGCGGGGCCAGCCCGCCGGGCCGCCGTAGGCGTGCTGGTGCACGTCGTGCACGGTCAGCACGCTCGGACAGCGCACCCGGAGCGGCGCCACGTAGCCGAGCGAGTGGAGCACTTCCACGCCGTCCCTGGCCGCGCGGGCCGGCAGGTGCACCTGCTCGTGCCAGTAGCGGGCGGCGCGGGACGCGGCCCGCACCGGGCAGACGACCCTCTGGAACCGCGGCCCCGGCGGCAGCGGCCACTCCGCGCTCTCGAGGTTGACGTACACCACGAAGCGGTCCTCCGTCTCGACGAGCGACAGCCCATGCATCAGGCCGGCCGCATACGTCTCGGTGCCGCCGACGATACCCGGCAACATGTACAGCAGGTTGAGTCCGGCGATCACGTGGCCACCGGTGCCGACGCTTCGGACGCATCCCGCCGTTCGAGCGCGGCCGCGCCGATCCCTAGGCCCATGAAGACGGGCCACATCGCGGAGATCGGCGAGGCCTGGACCAGGTAGACCCCGGCCATCAGCGTGAACGCGCTCCGCCCCAGCCGCCACGAGGCGGCCTGGTCGGGACGGCGCAGCGCCAGGCGGGTCATCGCCTGCCACACACTGGCGGCGAACGCGATCCACAGGAGGATCATCGGGATGCCGCCGTTGGCCCACTCGAGCAGCAGGCCCATCGAGGGGAGACTGGTGATCCCTTCGCCCGACTGCACCACCCAGCTCCACTTGATGTCGCTCGGGATGAAGTTGCTGCCGGGCAGCATGACCAGCCCGGGGCCGGTCCCGATGAGCGCCGCGAGCGGGCTCGACACCAGCACCATGAACGCCGTGTAGTCGAAGATGTCGAGCAGCGTCGCCAGCGTTTGGACTGGCGTACGGGACGCGAGCTCCACCGCGTCGCCCACCGAGAAGCGCGTCGAGAGGTTGGTGGACCACGCCTGGGTGACCGCCAGCTCGCTGCCCAGCCCGAGCAGCACGACGACCACGCCGG
Organism: Gemmatimonadales bacterium; assembly: GCA_038240915.1. Classification (GTDB taxonomy): domain Bacteria; phylum Gemmatimonadota; class Gemmatimonadetes; order Gemmatimonadales; family GWC2-71-9; genus CAVVWJ01. Next base: position 7,581 of record JBBRGH010000143.1, read on the forward strand.
CCGTGAGC
>JBBRGH010000144.1:0-7512 GCA_038240915.1 Gemmatimonadales bacterium
TGGAGCCCACGAAGGCGAGGATGAGCGCCATGGCACCCAACGTCCCCGACAGGAAATTCGGATGGAAGAGCTCGGCCAGGATCCCGTAGAAGCCCACGGTGAACAGGATGAAGGCGATGTTGGGATCGGAGAGCAGGTGCAGGAACTGCTGGCCGAAGTTCATATTCGCGTCCCGCACCGACAGCCCGGCGAGCTTCGGAAGCGCCACGCCCTCGAAGGTCAGCCGCCGCCCGTCCGGGCGCGTGCCCTGGTCCACGCGGCTCAGCAGCTCGCCGGTGTCGGCGGCGAGCAGGTCGACCACCGGCGGAGTGAGCTTCACCGCCTCCGAGGCGCTGATGCTCGCGGCCTCGCGCACCGCGCTCTCGGCCCAGTCGGCGTTGCGGCCGTGGTCGCTGGCCAGCTCGCGGATGCGGGCCACGGCATCGTTGGTGATCTTCTTCGAGAGCGTGTCGGGCAGGTCCTCGCCGCCGGATCCCACGACCGATGCCGCGCCGATGTTGGTGCTCGGCGCCATTGCGGCCACGTCGCCGGCCAGCGTCACGAAGGTCGCGGCGCTTCCGGCGCGCGCCCCATCGGGCGCCACGTAGGTGATCGCCGGAACGCTGCTGGCCAAGATCGCCTTGATCATGCGATCCATGCTCGTCAGCTCGCCGCCGGGCGAGTCGATCTGGATGATGACCGCCGCGGCCCCACCCTCCCCGGCCGCCGTGAGACCCTCCTCGATGTAGGCGGCGTTGACCTGGTCGATGATGCCGGTCAGCTTCAGGCGGTCGATGTGATCGCCACCAGCCGCAGCCGGCGCAGCGAGACCAGCCAAGCCCAGCAGAAGGGCCACCGCGGTGGTCGCTCGGGGCAATGCACCCATGCTCCCGAGTATAGGCCCGAGCACGGACGAACCCAGTTCCGGCGACCGGTCACCGGGCCGCGGCGGATTCCACGAGCTGTTTGGCGCCGCAATAACCACATGTCATCAGTACGCGCCTTCTTCGGCCCCTGACCTGCTTTTTCCCGCTGTTTCATCACTGCCGGTAATCAACAGTGCGCTTTCGGGACCCAATACCGCCAAAACAACCGTGACGTACGACCTGCGGTAATAACGCTGAGGGGGCGTTCGGGTAAAGCCGTCAGCGGCCTATCGCCGCGAGGTGGCCCAGCAGTGCCGTGGCAACGAGCTGAGACCACGTCTCGAGGCGGTTCCAGGCGGCGCGGAGCTCGGCAGGCTCAACGAACCGGCCACTCAGCTTCTCATGCTCGCGCACCTCGACCGGTCGTCCATCGGCAACGACCGTGAAAACGACACCCAGGTGCACTGCGCCGACCGGGTTCGAGTCGTCGTTCAGGAGGCCGACGAGCCTGAACTCGGGCTCCCATTCGGCGACCAGCTCCTCCGCCCATTCCCGCCGCAGCCCGGCAAGCAGCGGGTCGGCGCCCTCGTCGACCGGGTTGAGGTGCCCGCCCACGCCGACGCTCGCCTTGCCGTGCAGCCGCGAGTCGCCGCCCGCATCGGTCCGTTCCATGAGAAAGACCGATGTGCCGTCGCGCACCACGACATAGGGAATCAGCTGCTTGAACGCGGGGCTCTCCTCGGCGATCGGGCGCTCGAGATAGCGACCCTGCAGCACCACCGCCTCGCGCAACGCGGCGAGGTCATCGGCCTGGCGGACGCCGGCGAAGTCGCAGCCACCGGGGACCGATGCGCGCGGCAGGACGAGGACGCGTTCGCTCATGCGACCGAAGTGTACCGATGCACCTTGCAAGGTGGCCTGCAAGGTGCGCTCGTTATGGTTGGTGAACACCGGACTGCACCGTACCGGTGCGCACCTCCCATGGGGCGCCAAATGACGGTGCGAGCGGGCACCGGGCAGAGCCCTGCACCCGTAGTCATGGGCCTCGGCTGGTACTAAGGTACCGCCCTCACAAAGGATCGCCATCAATAGTGCCAGGGGGTTTGAGTCGCGTTCCCTGCCGCCGGTTCGCGACCGCCATTGACATGCTGAACGTGCCCGTCCTCCGTCGACTCCTCCACCGATCCGGCTCGCGCCGCGCGCAGTCGCTGGTCGAGTTCGCCCTTGTCCTGCCGCTGATCCTGGTTCTGCTCCTGGGAGGGATCGACCTCGGGCGCGTCTTCTTCGGCTCCGTGGCGCTCACCAACGCGAGCCGGGTGGGTGCCAACTACGCCGCGCTCTACCCCGATGCCTGGAACACCCCGGGCAATTCCAACCAGCGAGCGGAGTTCGCGGCGCAGATCCGACGCGACGCGCAGGCGATGCACTGCGCCCTGCCGGCTTCCCTTCCGGCCCCCATCTTTCCAATTGGCAAGGATCTCGGCGACCCGGTGCTTGTCCGGCTCACCTGCAAGTTCACGCTGATCACGCCCCTCATGACGACCTTCCTTGGCGGACCCCTGACGGTGCACGCGGAGTCGACCTTCCCGATTCGCAGCGGCTGTCCGGGGTGCACCGGATCGTTTCCGGAGGCCCCGACCCCGGAGCCGACCCCGACTCCGCCCTGCACGACCTTCGTGCCCCAAATGCTCGGCCTCACGGTCTCGGGCGCGCGGTCGGCTTGGAGCGCGGCCGGATTCACGGGCGCGTTCACGCCGAATGGGCACAACAGCGAGACGGTGCTCTCCGTGCAGACGACGCCGGGCGCCAACCAAGGCGACTGCATACCTCCCGGATCGACCGTGAACGTGACCTACGGTCCAGCGCCGACGCCGGCCCCTACCTGTGCCACGGTGCCAAACCTGGTCGGCGCGCTCCTCCCTGCTGCACGAACTGCCTGGACCGCCGCCGGCTTCACCGGGGCGTTCACTCCGGTCTCGCCCACAGGCGACACGCAGCTCGTCCTCACTCAGACCACGACGCCATCGTCGACGCCTGGCCAGTGCATTGCCTTCGCCTCGACCATCAGCGTGACCTTCGGACCGCAGCCGGGCCCTACACCCACGCCCGCTCCATGCCAAGTGCCGAGCTTCATCGGAACGCCCAGCTCCACTGCTCAGCAGCGATGGACAAACGCCGGGTTCACCACGACGATGACCTTCCTGAGCCCCGGCCAGCTCCCCTACGTCATCCAGAGCCAGAACCTCGTTGGAGGCAGCAGCGTCGTCTGCAATGCGTCGATCAAGGTGGGCAAGTAGTGACCGTCACGTCACGTTCCGATCGCGGCCAGGCCCTCGTCGAGGCCGCCCTCGTCCTGCCGCTGCTCATCGTGCTGATGGTGGGGCTCTTCGACCTCGGGCGCGCGGTGTATGCCGACAGCACGCTGTCGAATGCGGCGCGGGTCGGCAGCCGGGTGGCCATCGTCAACCAGAACGTCAGCCAGATCCAGGACGCCGCCGCAACCAAGGCGGCGGCGCTCGACCTCCTGCCGGCTGACGTTTCAGTGAGCTTCCGTTCGAACCCGACCGACCCGACAAGCACCTGCAGTCCGATGCGTATCGGCTGCGTGGCGTTCGTAACGGTCACCTACCAATACCATCCAGCCGTGCCTATCGAGGGACTCGTGGGACCGATTGTTCTGAAATCGACCAGCAGCCAGCGCGTGGAGCGGGCAGCGCCATGAACCACCGGAATGAACCCCCCGGCCAGGTGCTGGTGATCGCCGCCGTCGGCATGCTGGCCATGATCGCCATGGTGGCGCTGATCATCGACGGAGGACATGCCTGGACGCAGCAGCGGGACAGTCAGAACGGGTCAGACGCGACCTCTGAAGCCGGAGCCGTCGTGCTCGTCGGGAGCCTCTCAGCGGGAACTGCACCCCTCGACGCGGACGTTCTTGCCCAGGTGACCGCGGCGGTCCTCGCGAACGGAGTCCAGCTCGAGGCCGCCTATTACACCGACATCGCGGGCACATTGCTGCGCCCCGATGGGTCCAGCACCGCCAATGAGTCAGACGCCGCCCGAGTCGGGGACGGACTCGTTCCGCCCTGCTCCAGCTGCGCCGCGAACCATGCGGCGGGCGTGCGGGCTGTCACCAGCAAGAGCTTCGCCACGTTCTTTGCGCAGATCATCGGCTTCCCCACGATGAGGACACAGACAACCGCGACCGCCGTCTCGGGCTACGTGACCAATCCGTGTCAGAACGTCGAGGGCTGTCCGCTGGTCCCGGTGACCGTACCCGTGACCGTCGTCACCTGCGACGGTTCCAACAAGGCGGACCTGTCGTCGACGCGGTACATCAAGTACGTTCACTACGTGATCCCGCTTTGCCAGCAGAGCCCCGGAAACGTTGGCTGGATCGACTGGGTACCACCGTACGGCGGAACCTCGGAGCTCACAGCCGAGATCGCCAATCCCCAGGGCCGCTATGTCACGATCCCGGAGTGGTACGGCGTTGCGGAGACCGGCAACGTCAACGCAGCGCAGGTTGAGGATGCTCTCAACCAGTACGCCGGCCAGCCGATCCTGATTCCGATGTTCGACAGCACCTGCAACATCGATCCGCCGGGCCCCACTGTCCTCGCGTGTCCCCCGGCGAACGTGGGCGGCAATGGAAATAACCAGTGGTATCACTTTCCACAGGTCGGCACGTTCCTCCTGGACTCCCCGAGGGGCGCATGGATCAATGGGAATAACTCGTCCAAGTGCGCCGGAAGCGGATCAACCTCGTGCCTGACCGGGATGTTCACCGACTTCACGATCGAAGGAAACGTCGGCGCGACCCCTCCGGCCGGGAACAATGTCAGTACGTACTACGGGATCCAGCTCGTCCACTGACCTAGGACGGCTGGAACGGCCCTTCCTTGGCGAGGCGGAGTCCCAGCTCCGCCGCTTCCCGGGGGTCGCGGGCACGGTGCACGCGCGGCCCGCCGAGCCGATGCTCTGACTCGACTCGCCACGACGAGAGCGCCACGACGTGGCGCCCCATGCGCAGGGCGAGGCCGATCTCCGAGAGCGTGCCATGTCGCCCGCCGATCGCCACCACCGCATCGGCCGAGGTGACGACGACCAGGTTGCGCGCCACGCCCAGGCCGGTGGCGATCGGAATGCTGACGTACTCGTTCGCCTCGCCCGGGTCGGCCTCCGGCAGGATCCCGATCGTCACCCCTCCGACGCCGGCAGCGCCGCGCGACGCGGCCCGCATCACGCCGCCCAGGCCTCCGGTGATGACGGTCGCTCCCGCTCGTGCCAGCAGCTGGCCGATCTCCTCCGCCCAGTCCAGGATCCGATGCGCCTCGGGACCGCGGGGATCGCCGTCGCCGATGACGGCAACATACGGGACGCGGGTTGGTAGGCGCGGCTCAGACATGGACCGATATTCCCAGGCGGACAGCGGCGAGTGGCTCGTACCGGGCCGGCGCCTCTCCCATCACGCTCCGATACAGCACGAGCTCGTCGACGCGCAGCATCCCTGCTGGAGCGGGCGTCGGCAAGTCGATGCTCGCGCGACCCTTGCCACGGGCTCGAGCCAGCGTCAGGTGGGCGCGGAAGGGCTGGTCGTCTGCGAGCCCGGTCGCCGACCGCACGGCCGCTGCGACGGCCGCCAGCTGACCTCCCGGATCCTCGATGCCGTACCAGACCACCCGCGCCGCGCGTGCCGATGGAAAGCCACCCATGCCACCGGTGGCGAGCGTGAAGGGCGCAAACCGCCCGGCCACCTCGGTCAGCGCATCGCCCAGCGACTGCAGGCGGGCAGGATCGGTCCGGCCCAGAAAGGCAAGGGTGGCGTGCCAGCCGGAGGCATCCGTCCAGCGCAGGTCTTCCGTGCCGGGCGAGCCACGCCAGGCGGCGACTGCGGAGGAGAGTGCAGCGCGCAACTGGTCGCCGATCGGCACCGCGACGAAGCAGCGCCAGTCGTTCATGGCTGGACCCCCGTGGCGAGCCGGGCGTCCACGATCGGCAAGAGCTCGTCCAGCGAGTGGATCACCGGCAGGCCGGCCGGAAGCTCTTCGGGTCGATGGCGCTCGTAGCGGTCCATCAGCACCGCGCCGATCCCTAGCCGCTCGGCACCGTGAACGTCGGCGTCCAGGTGGTCGCCCACGTGAATCGCCTCCGATGGGCGCACGGCCGCCTTCTCCAGCGCCTCCTCGAAGATGCGGGGATGCGGCTTCTCGAAGCCGACCCGTGCCGAGGCGGTAATGAAGTCGAACTGCCCGACCAGATCCAGTGAGTGCAGGAGCTCGGGGAGGTTCCAGACCCAGTTCGAGACGGCTCCCACGATGAGGCCACGCTGTTTGAGTGCAAACAGGGTCGGCAGCACGTCAGGAAAGACGTGCCAGTGGCTGGTGACCATGAACAGCTCGCCCAGGCGCCGGAAGAAGGCGTCCGGCATGGGGCCGATCCCCAGCTGGACGATCGCTGCCTGGTCGATCTCCACGGTCCTCCGAAACGAGGTCTCCTCGGTCGGTTCGAACCCGTCGTCGAAGCCCCAGCCGCCGTGGCGGTACGCCTGACGCAGGGCGACCCGCAGGTCCTCAATGCTGATCTCGATCCCGTACTCGGCGAACGCCATCGCGTAGACATGTTCCCACGAGGGATTCGGCCGCATCACGGTGTCGCCGATGTCGAGGAAGATGGCGCGCAGCGCCGCGCCGGCCTCGCTCTGGGGCTCATCCATCGCCGAGCAAGACTAGCGGGTCAGGCGGCCGTCGTGCCCAGGATGCGATAGATCTCGGTGCGGAAGCGGACGCCGGACGAGTGCCGTCCCAGCCAGCGGAGGTAATCGGGGTCCTGGCGCGCCAGGTCCCGAATGCTCCAGCCGGCATACCGACCGAAGTCGACCTTCGGCCCGTCGGAGGCCCGCATCGGCATGGGCGCGGTGCCCGGAGCGACAGCGGCTGCCGCGGCGGCCGATAGCGTGCGGGTCCCCCGGTCGTAGCGCGCCCGCGCGGCCTCGTCGCGAATCAGCGCCCAGGCCTCGTTCAGCTGGCGCATCCGCTGCGCGGCGCGGGCTGTCGAGTCACGGTCGGGGTGGTACTTGAGCGCGAGGGCGCGGTACGCGGCGGCCACCACCTCCTGCTCCGCGCTGGGCAGGACCTGGAGGGTCTGATATGCGTCGAGGGGCGGCATGTCGCCTCAGTCGTTGTAGAGCCGTTCCTCGATCAGCTTCTCGGCCGTGACCCGTCCCGTCGGATCGAAGCAGCTGTACTCGAAGAGCTTTTCGTACTCGAGGTCGATGTTGTCCTGGCCACCCCGGTTCTTCTCGACTGTGATGACGACCCAGTCGCGGTAGCGCTGCGCCTGGTACGGGTTGAACTCGATATTGACCTTGGCGACGATGTTGTACTTGTCGTTCAGGATCAGGATGATGTCGCTCTCGTAGTTGATCGCGCTGCTGCCGCGCAGGTGGTGGTTGCGCAGGCGCTTGGCCTTCAGACCCTCGCGGTCAGCGGCCACGATGGCGACGACCGGGATCTCCATCGACAGGGCGATGTCCTTCAGGCCGCTCACGATACGGGTCACCTTCTCCGCCTCGTCGGCGGGCTCCGGGATGACCGGCACCTTCTGCAGGTAGTCGACAAAGAGGACGAGCCGTCGATCCTCGTCGCCGCGGTGCTCCGCGACGAGC
>JBBRGH010000145.1:0-7463 GCA_038240915.1 Gemmatimonadales bacterium
GAGCCGGACGGCCACCAGGTAGACCACGGCGAGCGGCGCCAGCACGGCGAGCAGGGTGACGGCGAGGTCGCCGAGGGTGTAGTAGCCGGCGTTCTGATCGGCCCGGAAGAGGATCCGGGCCGCGGCGAGCAGGAAGGGAAACAGGGCCGTCACGGCCGGCCCGCCCTCACGAGTCGAGCGGAACCATCAGATAGAGCAGCCGCTCCGAGCCGCTCACCGGCTCGACGGCCTCGATCCGGAAACTGGTGCGGAACGCGGCCTCGAAGCCCTCCCGGGTGTACGCCGGGAAGATGTCGGGCCGGGAGCGGAGCATCCGCTGGACCTGGGAGTCGCTCTTGGGGACGAACTCGATCACCAGCGCGCGTCCGATCCGGGCGAAGAAGGCGGCGATCCGCTCGAGCGGCAGGTTGTGGCCGATGGCGAGATGGTGCACCAGCGCCAGCGCCAGCAGCGCGTCGGCCGGCCCCCGCTGCTCCAGCGACTGCCGCTCGCGGTGAGCCCAGCCCAGCGCGGGCGAGGGATTGGTGAGGTCCATCCGGAGCGGCAGGATGCCGGTCTCGCCGTCGGCCTTGACCCGGCGGTAGTTGCGCTCCACTGCGGCCGGATCGATGTCGAACGAGACCACCCGCTCGGCCACGGTGCGGGCGGCCCGGCTGTAGTCGCCGGTGTTGGCCCCCAGGTCCCAGACCGTGGCGGGCGAGCGGCGGCGGAGCATCCCCGTCACCAGCGCCTGCTTGGCCCCCGCCGCCTCGGCGGAGTAGTTGTTGTCGGTGGTGTAGTCGGCCCACTCGGTGCCGCCGGGCTTCCAGTCGAGCCCGGCGATGACGCCGCGGAGGCTCTTGACCAGCCCCGACACCGTCTGGGCCGTGACCGGCCGCTGCATGCCCTTGCCCGGCGTCCGGTCGCGGTAGCGCCGCTGGGCCATGGCGTGGAGCCGGACGTGGAACAGGAGGCCCAGGCTGCGCCAGGTGCGGCTGCCGAGCAGGGTGTTGCCCAGCTCGAGCGGGATGCCGTCGATGTGGGTCCGGAGCAGGGCCAAGAGGTCCACGTCCACCCGGCTCATCAGCGCCAGCGGCACCAGGAAGTGCTCGCAGAACTGGCGGTAGGCGCTCCAGGCCGCGCCCTCTTTCCGGGGCTCGAACGACAGGGTGTCGATGAAGACCGGCCGGCCGCTCTCGAACTGGACGTTGTAGGCGCTGGCGTCGCGCAGGGTCATGCCCCGGCTCAGGGCGCGCTCCTGCAGCTCGAGCGTGAGCAGGGCGGCGTCCTTCAGCTGGCCGAACGACCACTCGTAGGGATAGGAGATGAAATGGACGGGGGCCGGACGCAGCACCGCCGTGGCCTCCGGACTGGCGGCCAGCTCGAGCGACACCGACTCGTGCGGGACCATGAGCTGCTGCCCGGCCAGCTCGTCATACAGCCCCGAGCCGGCCACGGCCTCGAATTCGTGCTGGAAGACGCGATTGACCTGGCGGTAGATCACACCCGAGCGGGTGAAGACGAACCCGCTGGGGTCGCGGAACGAGCCCCCTACCGGCTGCCCGTCCACCGGCGCCCGCGTGACACCAGGGTCCGGAACCAGGTCTTGGTCGTTTCCCGCACCCGGCTGGCCATGGCCACGGCCGAGATGGCGCCGGCGGCGATCACCTGGAGGGCCAGGCTGCCGCTGGTCGGATCGATGTACATGCTTACCCCCGGGTTCGGACGTCACAATGGGTCGAGCGGATGGTCACGGGCGCGTAACAGAGGGGTAATGTACTACAGCGTTGGCGGGATGGGTGTGCGATATCTCACCTAGGAGGGCTGGGAGGGCGCCGCGCACCCGCGCACCCTCCCCTTCGGGCCTACTCCGAATCCGACAGCTTTTCCGTCACCGGGGCTGCCAACTCCTGCACCCAGACGGTCTTGATGTTCACGAATTCGTGGATGCCCTGGCTGGAGAGCTCCCGGCCGTACCCGCTCTGCTTCACGCCCCCGAACGGGACCCGGGGATCGGAGGCCACCATCGAGTTGATGAACACCATGCCGGCCTCGATCTCCTCCACAAACCGCTTCCGCTCCGCCGGATCGTTGGTCCAGGCGCTGGCGCCGAGCCCGAACGGGGAATCGTTGGCGAGCCGGATGGCGTCGTCCACGTCGGCGGCGCGGAACAGGATCGCCACCGGGCCGAAGACCTCGTCGTAGTAGGCGGGCGAGTCGGCGGTGACGTTGGTCAGGACCGTGGGCTGGTACCAGAAACCGGGCCGGTCGAGCCGCTTGCCGCCGGTCAGCAGCTTCGCCCCGGCCGCGATCGAGCGCTCCACCTGCTCGCCGATGGTGACCACCTGGTTCTCGTTGGCCAGCGGGCCGATGTCGGTGGCCGGGTCGAGCGGATCGCCCACCGTGAGGGCCTGGAAGCCGGCCACGTAGCGGCGCTCGAACTCGTCGGCGATGGACTCGGCCACGATGAATCGCTTGGCCGCGATGCAGGACTGGCCGTTGTTGATGGTGCGCGCCTTGACCGCCGTCCGCACGGCCGCCGCGAGATCGGCGCTCGGCATCACCACGAACGGGTCGCTGCCGCCCAGCTCCAGCACGCTCTTCTTGATCGCCTTGCCGGCGGCGCTGGCCACGTGGCTGCCGGCGTTGGTGCTGCCGGTGAGGGTCACCGCCGCCACCCGTCGGTCCTCGATCACGCCCTTCACCTGGTCGGTCTCGATCAGCAGGGTCTGGAAGCAGCCCTCGGGGAACCCGGCCCGGCGGAAGATGTCCTCGATCGCCAAGGCGCACTGGGGCACGTTGGAGGCGTGCTTGAGCAGGCCGACGTTGCCGGCCATCAGGGCCGGCGCGGCGAAGCGGAACACCTGCCAGAAGGGGAAGTTCCACGGCATCACGGCCAGCACCGGGCCGATCGGCTGGTAAGCCACCCAGCTCTGGGAGGCGCTGGTCTCGACCGGCTGGTCGGCCAGGAACCGCTCGGCGTGCTCGGCGTAGTAGCGGCAGCCCAGGGCGCACTTGGCGGCCTCCTCGACCGCGGCCTTGAGCGGCTTCCCCATCTCGGTGACCATCAGCCGGCCGAAGGCGTCCTTCTCCGACTCGAGGATCTCGGCGGCCCTGAGCATGAGCCGCCGGCGATCGGCGAAGCTGGTGCGGCGGTGCCGGTGGTACGCCGATTCGGCGCAGGCGAGCCGGGCCTCGAGCTCCGCCGCGGTGAGCGGCGGGAAGGTCCGGAGGGTTTCCCCCGTGGCGGGGTTGATGGTAGCGATGGCCATGGCGGGAACTTAGCGCGGCTGCCGGGGGCCCGCGAGTTGAGCCGGGCGCGCGGATCCAGGATGACCTGCTCGACCTGCGCATCTAGATTGCAGGCCTATGCCCGACACCGCGCTTCGCGCCCTCCTCGCCGGCAGCATCGACTACGCCGGGCTGTTTCCCCCGGCGGGGCTGGACATGGCTACCAGCGTCCGGCAGTACGCCGAATACCGGGAGGATCCGGACGCCTGGGCACTGGGGCGGTTCGTGGTGCCGGCGGGGCGGCTGGAGGAGCTGGCGGCCCAGGCGGCGGCGTTCGCGCCCCGGGTGCCCGAGGGTAGCGGTGCCGCGTGGCGCCTCAGCGCCCTGCTCGGCCCCGACCCCGCGCGCGACCTCCAGGCCATCGGCGAGTTCAATTGCCGTCACGCCGCCGCCGGCGCCCCCGCCCTCTCGGCCGACGTGGTCGAGGCCCGAGCCGATTCGGTCGAGGCGATCGGCCGGCTGCTGGCGCTCGTGCCCCGCTGGGCCCGGGCCTACGTCGAGATCCCGCTCGAGCCGGACCCCGCGCCGCTGCTCGCCGCGCTCGCCCGGGCCGGCGGCCGGGCCAAGATCCGCACCGGCGGCGTCACCCCGGAGGCCATCCCCACCCCGGAGGCCGTCGCCCGCTTCCTCAAGGCCTGCACCGACCTGGGCCTCCCGTTCAAGGCCACGGCCGGCCTGCATCACCCGCTCCGGGCCGAGTACCGGCTGACCTACGCGCCCGACAGCCCGCGGGGCACCATGTTCGGGTTCCTCAACGTGTTCCTGGCCGCCGCCCTGCTCCGCGGGGGAATGAGCCAGGCCGACGCGGCGCGCCTGCTCGACGAGCGCGACCCCGCCGCCCTCCGCTTCTCGGCCGACGCGCTCGAGTGGCGCGGCCACCGGGCGAACCGCGCGGCCATCGTCGAGGCGCGGGCCGCCGGGATCGTCGCCTTCGGCTCCTGCTCCTTCACCGAGCCCGTGGGCGAGCTGCGACCGTTCCAGACCCCCCAGCGCCGGACCGACGCCTGAGCGATACCCGCGCGGCACTCGAGAACGGATTGCGCGGCCGGTATGCCCTCGAGCGTGAGCTCGGACGCGGCGGCATGGCGACGGTCTACCTGGCGCAGGACCTCAAGCACGAGCGGCCGGTGGCGCTCAAGGTGCTCCGTCCCGCGCTGGCCATGTCCATGGGCCCCGACCGGTTCCGCCGGGAGATCACCACCGCCGCCCGGCTGCAGCATCCGCACATCCTCAGCGTCCACGACTCGGGTGAGACCGACGGGCTGCTCTGGTACACCATGCCCTACGTTCGGGGCGAGAGCCTGCGGGACCGGCTCAAGCGGGACCGCCGGCTGCCGCTCGACGAGGCGCTCCGGATCACCTCCGAGGCCGGCCGCGCGCTCGACTACGCCCATCGCGAGGGCGTGATCCACCGCGACATCAAGCCCGAGAACATCCTGCTCACGCTCGACGGCGACACGCTGGTGGCCGACTTCGGCATCGCCCGCGCGCTCGGCAGCCCGAGCGAGAACCGGCTGACCCAGGCGGGACTCGCGCTGGGCACCCCCGCCTACATGGCGCCCGAGCAGGCCACCGGCGAGCGCGGGGTGGACGCCCGGACCGACCAGTACTCGCTGGCCATCGTCTGCTACGAGATGCTGGTGGGCCGGCCGCCGTTCGAGGGCAGCACCGGCGCGGCCGTCATCGCCCGCCGGTTCACCTCGCCGATCCCGGTGGTGCGGGCGCTCCGCCCCGAGGTGCCCGAGCCCGCCGAGCGGGCGCTCCAGCGGGCCATGGCGCTCGACCCGGCCGACCGGTTCGGCTCGGTGGCGGAGTTCGTCCGCGCGCTCGGCGCCGCCGCCGCTTCGACGCCGGTGACGGGCGTGCCCGCCATTCCCGAGTCGGTCGTCTCTCCGCCGCCCGCGTCGGTCCCGGCCCGCCGGCCCTGGCTGATTCCCGCCGCGCTCGCGCTGGTGGCCGTGCTGGTGGCCGGCGCGCTGGCGCTCCGCCGGGCCGGCGGAGCGGCGGGCGGCGAGGAGGGAGCGGCCAACATCCGCCTGGCCGTGCTCCCGTTCGAGAACCTGGGCGACAGCGGCAACGCCTACTTCGCCGACGGCGTGGCCGACGCGGTCCGGGGCAAGCTGACCGAGCTGGGCGGGCTCCAGGTCATCGCCCGGTCGAGCTCGACCGAGTATCGCGGCAGCGCCAAGACGCCGCAGCAGATCGGCCGCGAGCTGGGGGCGAGATACCTGCTCACCGGCACGGTGCGCTGGGCCCGGGCGGCCAACGGCACCAGCCGGGTGGAGGTCAGTCCCGAGCTGGTGGACCTGGGCGCCGGCTCGGCCCCGACCAGCCGGTGGCAGGAGTCGTTCGACGCCTCGCTGACCGATGTCTTCAAGGTCCAGTCCGACATCGCCAGCAAGGTGGCCACCGCGCTCGACGTCGCGCTCGGCGCGGGCGAGGCGGACGCGCTCGGCCGGACCCCGACCGCGAACCTGGCCGCCTACGACGCCTACCTCCAGGGCGAGGCGATCCGCGCGGCCTCCGCCGACCTCGGCTCGCTTCGCCGGGCCGCTGCCCGCTACGAGGACGCCGTCAAGCGCGACCCCGTCTTCGCCCTCGCCTGGGCACGGCTGGCGGCCGCGCGCGGTGCGCTCTACGGCTACGGCGCGCCCGACCCCGCGGTGGCCCGCGGCGCCATGGACGCGCTGGCCCGGGCCCAGCGCCTGGCCCCCACGGCCGGCGCCACCGCCATGGCGGAGTACGAAGTGCAGATCGGCCTCCACCGCGATCCCGCCGCCGCGCTGGCCGCGGTCAAGCCGGCACTGGCCCGGGCGCCCAACGACGCCATGCTGCTCCGGGTGGTGGCCGCGGCCGAGCTCTCGCTCGGGCGGCTGCCCTCGGCCCGGGAGCACGCCGAGCGGGCGGTGGCGCTCGATCCGCGCTCGCCGCTCGCGTTCGTGACCCTGGGCGACGTGGAGGCGCGGCTGGGACGCTGGACCGAGGTGCGGGCGACCTACCAGCGCGCGCTGGCGATCGCGCCGGCCAACCTGCTGCTGATCTCGCTCGGCATCCAGGCCCACCTGCTGGAGGGCGATCTCGAGGGCGCCCGCCGCGAGCTGGCGGCGGCCTCGCCGGCGGTGGACCACGTCCGGGCCGTCGCCTACGTCGCCGCGTTCGGCAACCTCGGCTGGTCGCTCGCCGAGCCGGACCGGCAGCTGGTCCTCGGCCTCCCGGCGGCGGCCTTCGACGGCAACGCCGCCCGGCGGGCGCTGATCCGGACCCGGCTGCTGGCCTGGGGCGGCGACAGCGCCGGCGCCCGGGCTCAGGGTGAGAGCGCCGCCCGCCTGCTCCGCCGCCAGCTTGCCGCCGCCCCGCGCGATCCCGCGCTCCACGCCGACCTGGGCCAGGCGCTGGCCTACGCCGGTCGCTTTCCCGAGGCCATCGCCGAGGGCGAGCGGGCCACCGACCTGCTGCCGATCACCCGCGACTTCGATCCCGGATCGGAGATGCGCTTCGCGCTGGTCCGGATCCTGGTGCGCGCCGGCCAGCCCGACCGGGCGCTGCCCCTGCTGGCGCCGCTGGCTCGGGCGCCCTACTACCTGTCGCCCGCGTGGCTGCGACTCGACCCGGACCTGGTGCCGCTCCGGAGCGATCCCCGCTTTCAGCGGCTCGCGGGAGGAACCTGACATGGACGAGACCCACGACCCGGCCCGCACCTCCTGGGTCGAGTCGGCCCAGGGGCACCCGGACTTCCCGATCCAGAACCTGCCGTTCGGCATCTTCCACCGGGTGGACGACAAGGACGATCCCTCCCCGGCCCGAGTGGGGATGGCGATCGGCGACGCGGTGCTCGATCTGACCGCCTGCCATGATGAGGGCTGGTTCACCGGCGCGGCCGACGGCGCAGGCGCGGCGCTGGCGGCGCCGGCACTCAACGTCCTCATGGCTTTGGGCCCCGAGACCTGGCGCGCGGTGCGCCGGCAGGCGGCCGCCATCCTGGCCAGCGACTCGCCCGCCTACCGCGCCAACCGCCGCCTGGGCGACCACATCCTGGTACCGATGCGCGAGGCCGAGCTGCTGTTGCCGGCCCGGGTGGGCGACTACACCGACTTCTACGCCTCGGTTCACCACGCCACCAACGTCGGGAGCATGTTCCGGCCCGACAACCCGCTGCTGCCCAACTACAAGTGGGTGCCGATCGGCTATCACGG
>JBBRGH010000146.1:0-7429 GCA_038240915.1 Gemmatimonadales bacterium
GGCTTGGGGCCAGGCGTGGCGGACCGCGTAGTACCGGGCGAGGGTGCCGAGCAGCCGGTAGTCGCCGGGCAGGATCGCCAGCCCGGCATCCAGCTCGCGCTTGGCCTCGTCGAGATGGCCGGTGCGGAGAGCGAGGTCGCCGAGACGGAGGTGAAACCAGGCCACCTGCTCCTTCGGCATCCCGTGGCGACGGCTCGCCGCTGCGCTGGCCTGGCGCAGCAGCCGGTGAGCGTCCTCGGGCCGGCCGCGCAGCTCGACCCAGCGTGCCAGCCGGGGGGCGACGCCGAGGTCGTTCTGATAGCTCCCCAGCATGCCGAACTGCCGAGACGCGTCGTCGTAGCGGCCCAGCTCCATCTCAGTCTCGGCCACGAGGCCGCGCGCCGCGATCGAGGTGGAGTCCGCGGCGAGGAGCGCCTGGGCCACGTCGAGCGCTTCGGTAAAGCGGTGCTGCCCCACCAGGCTCGAGGCGAGCACGCCTTCGGCGGCCTCGTTCCGCCCCCGCCGGAGGGAGAGCGAGTGCCGCGCCATAGCCTCGGCCCGGACCAGATCCTCGTTGTCGGCTGTTTCGCGGGCCCGCTGCAGGTAGAGCCCGGCCAGCTGGGTAAAGTCGCGCGCGCTCCGCGGGTCGCGGGCCACGCGGGCGCGATAGAAGTCGATGTCGAGGTCGCGGATGTGCGCCCCGAGCGTCGCCGACGGCGCCAGCTCGTGCGACCGCCCGGACGAGTTGGCCACCGCCGCACCGGCGGCTGCGCCCGCGAGGGCCAGCCCCGCCACCGCCGCGACCCACAGTTTGGAAACCATCGGTCCATCCTTTCGATCCCCGGGAGTGCCCGGCCGCGCCCGGGCCGGACACCCACCGGCGTCAGTTCGGCGGCGCGAGGTAGGGGAAGGTGGTTGTGATGTTGGGCGACTCGTTGCCGACGTTGTCGGTGGTGAGATGCGGCGTGGCATGGGCCGCGTCGCCCAGCGCGTCGCCGAACACCGCCGTCAACGCGAGGTCCACCACGTCGTCGGTCAGCTTGCGGCCGCCGTACCCGCCGCCCAGCTGCGGCAGCCAGGTGAGCCAGCCTGCCGGACCGGCCGGGTCCTTGCTCGTGTCCACCACCAGCACGTCCGGAATCAGCGCCGGCGCGATGGCCTGGATGTAGGCCGGATCACGCCCGGCCACGGTGGTGAGGAAATCCACCACTTCAGGCGCCACCAGGGCCGCGTCCTGGTCCGGTCCGATCGAGCCGTGGGTCGGGTGGCTCCGCTTGGAGAGCAGCACCTCGCTCACCAGCGGATTCCCCAGGCGCTGCACCTGGTTGTACATCCGGGGCGTGGTCGGCCCGGTGCCGTTGTTGTTGTCGCTGCACGCCGTGGCCGCCAGGCCCGCCGCCGCGACGCCCACCGCGAGCGCCAGCTGGCGCGTCGCACGGGGAAGAGAGCTGCGCTGCATCGTGTGCTCCTTGTGGATTCGGGTCGCGGTGGTGGTCACTGGCTGATGGTGCCCCAGATGCCGAGCTTGCCGGGCGCGCTGCCCTCGATCATCGAGGCGGGCAGCTCGATCACGATCGAGTTGACGTTGAACCCGTTGACATAGTTGACGCCGGGATTGCGGAAGTAGAACGGCGTGCCCGGCTGGCTGGGCGAGAGGGCGCAGGAACTGGAAAGCTCGCCCTGAACCGGACGCCGGTCCGGCAGGATGCAGAACGCCGCCTCGAGGTCGATGAAGAACGGATCGTCTCGCGGGCCGGCGAACGCCTGCACCCCGGTGCTGGTGCCGAGTACCGTGCTGAGCGCCCCGGTCACGGCGGGCGTGACGTCGGCCACGGTGTTCTCCATCGCCCCCTGGGTCGGGGGCGTGACCGGTCCGCGCACCTCCATCTGCTGGCTGGCACCTTCGCCGGTGAAGGTCACCTGGATGACCTTGTCCTCCTTGGCGTCACCATCGGTGTCGATCTTGAACTGGTAGAGAAGATCGGTGTCGAATGATGCCTCCGCCGGATCGGTGGCCTGGGCCGGCGTCAGGAAGGCGCGCGTGTCCATCGCGAGCACGATGCGGCCCGCTCCACCGGGAAAGGCATAGACGTCGGTCATGTCGGTCTTGGGATTGAGCTCTACGAAGGGCGTGTCCTGATGGTCCGAGGCCCGCGCGACCGCGATCGCGGCGACGCCGCAGAGGGCGACGGCGGCGCCTGCGGCAACCCACTGCCGGCGGGGGACCGGTCTGGTCATCATGGCGTTCCTTCTCCTGTGTGTGTATGAGGGACCTGCCGTGCTACAGCCCTCGTACGGCGGAGAGGTCGGATCGGATTGCTCGGCTTAGCGATCGGTCGGGATGAATCCGCGGGGTGCGCCGGGGGCGTACTGCGGGCGTCAGGGTCTCCGTGCTGTGCAGCGGTTGGTGGGAAGGGCTCGCGGGCGCGGCACGAACCGTGCGAACAGCGTGAGCGCGCCGGGGTACATCGGATTCGACTGTGGGTGGGTCGGGCAGGAAACCCTGAACAACGGCGGCCGGACGGCGAAGCTGTTCACGTGGGCGTTCTCCCCCGGCCGCGGGCAGGCCACCGTCGCCGGCTATCGGGCGACAGAGGGTGCAGGTTCGTTCTACTGCTCTACTGACCTCTGCCGTGCGGTAGTCGGCGACTCCGCTGTCGTCACCAGGACCAGAACCGCGTGGGCGCGAAGGCGTCGATCGCTTCGTCGGTCGGCTCGCCGGCCAACAGTTGGCGGAGGATGACGCCCGTGATCCCGGCCAGCAGGATGCCGTTCCGGCCGTGGCCGGTGGCGTACCAGAGGCCGTGGAGCCGCGGCTCGGCGCCGATGATCGGCAGCCCGTCGGGCGTCACAGGTCGGAGGCCGGCCCAGCTTCGGGTCACGCTGGCGCGAGTCAGCTTCGGACAGAGCGCCGTTACCCCGCTGAAGATCCGGGCCAGACCCTCGGCTGTGACCTCGGGCCGGAAGCCGGCGTACTCCATCGTGGAGCCGACGATGGCCTCGTGGCCGCGCGCCATGACGTAGCAGCCATGACCATAGACGATCGCGTGGTGGGCGCCCTCGGGCCAGGGAAGCGCCGCCATCTGTCCCCGCACCGGTGCCACCGCCACCGGCCGCGGCACGCCTTCCACCAGACCGGACCACGCCCCGCCCGCGAGCACCACGTCGGGCGCGGCGTAGCGCGCCCGTTCGCCCGCCACGCCGACCACCCGGTCGGCCTGCTGCTCCAGGCTCCGCACCACGTCCTGCTGCAGCACCGCGCCGAGCCGCCGGGCGTCGGCTAGGAGCGCCGCGACCAGCTTCTCGGGCTCGAGCGCGCCCTCGCGGGCGGCCCAGAGCGCGCCCGCCGTGGGCCCGAGCCAGGGCCAGCGGGTCCTGACCTCGTCGGCGCCGAGCCAATCGGTCAGGTGGCCGTGCTGCCGCTGCCAGGCGCAGCGCGAGCGCAGCGCCGCTGCCTCGGCCTCGTTGGCCGCCACGTTCGCGATCCCCTCGCGCCAGAGCCCCACGTCGATGCCCGTCGAGTCCCGCAGCGCGGCCGACAGCGGCGAGTAGAGCTCCCGCCCCGCGAGGCCCAGCTCCAGTAGCGGGTCGTCCGCTCCGGCCTCGATCTGGGGCGCCAGCATGCCGGCGGCGGCGCGCCATCCCTCGCCGGCCTCGCCGCCGCGCTCCAGCAGCAGCACCCGCCGGCCAGCGAGCGAGAGCTCCCGGGCGCACGCGGCGCCTACCGGCCCGCCGCCCACGATGATAACATCGTAGCTTGCAGTCACTTATCTTCCAATGAAACTTTTTGAAACGTCGGGCCGTAAGTCGGGCTGACCCGCTTCCCCGAGGGAAACTACCATGTTCCGGAAACTGCTTGGGTTCGCGATCTTCGCCGTCATCGCGATCTTCCTGCTCAAGGTGTTCTTCGGCCTGTTCGGGCTGCTGATCGGGCTGCTCGTGACGGTGGCCTGGTTCGCCTTCATTGGCTTCCTGATCTATCTGGTGCTGAAGCTGATCGCCCCGGATACTGCGGCGCGGGTCCGGGAGATGATTGCGGGGCGGCCGGCGATCTAGCCGCCGACTGCCGTCGTCCGATGCGGCGAGGGACCCCGGTTGCCACCGTTCGATCGTGGCGGCCGGGGTCCCTCGTTGCGCTCAGCCCGCGTCCGTCAAGGCCGTGCCAGCGCCTCCAGCACGCCCCACACCAGGAGGGGCAGGAGGAGCTCGTGGTGCCCGGTGAGCAGGTAGCCTTCGCCACCCGCCCGGGTCGGCCGCTGGACCACGTTGAGCCGCGGCCGGTAGTGGCGCTGCATGTCGAAGTCGGCGGCGAGGAAGTGGGTGGGCCGGCCGGCGCCGAGGTTGCGCGCGATGGTGAGTGCTTTGAGAAAGACCTCGGGCAGGACCACCGCGCTGCCGAGGTTGAGGACGACGCCGCCGTGGTCGAGCGCGGGGAGCGAGCCCGCCAACCGGCGGAAATCGCGATGACTGGTGGCGCCCAGGGCCGCGCCATCGGCTGCGGGGTGCTGGTGGATGATCTCGGCGCCGATGGCGGCGTGGACCGTGACCGGCACGCCGTGCTCGTGGGCCGCGAGCAGGAGCGACGCCTCCCGGCCGGCCAGTGACCCCCGTGCCGCCAGGGCGCGGGCGAGCCCTTCCCCCATGCCCTGGTCAGCCCGGGCCGCGGCGAGGATGGCCTGGTTCATCTCCGCGCCGGTCTCCTCCGCCATGCCGAAGCTGCCGTCGGCGAGCCCGCTTTCGACGTCCTCGCTGGTGCCCCCGAAGGCGGCCAGCTCGAAATCGTGGATGGCGGCGGCGCCGTTGAGCGCGAGGTGGGTGACCACCCCGTGGCCGATCAGCGCGCCCAGCAGCGGCCCCAGCCCGACCTTGATCACATGACCGCCGACCAGCAGCACGACACCGTGACCGCCCCGGGCGGCCGCGGCCAGTCCGGCGATGACAGCACGCAGGTCCCGGGCGGCGAGGACGTCGGGCAAAGCGGCAAGGAAGGCGGCAAACGAGCGATCGGCGCCCGGCGGCGCCGCGAGGAGGGAGGGATCGACCTTGTTCCGCCGACCGGCCACGGGGACCGTGGTGACGCGGCTCAGGTCCGCCTCACGATAGGTCACCCCTACCGGCCCGCGGCGGCGGACGTGGGTGGCAGGACCATACCCTTGAGGCGCAGCGTAATGGTGCCGAAGGGGAACTTGCTCCGGATCTGGACCGGCAGGCGGCGTGCGTCGTCCGTGAGCCAGATCCGGGTGTCCGACCGCTTGGAGAACATGCCCTTCGTCTCGATCACCGGATGGAGCACCAGGCAATCCACCGAGCTGCCGTCCGGCAGGTCGAGCTGCTCCCGTTTCCCGACCTCGATGGTGACCGGATTCTTCTCTTTCCGGAAGTAGCGGTTGTAGACGTACTTCTTGCCGACCTCGAGAGGGGTCACCCGGACGAAATAGAAGAACGCGGCATCGTCGAGCGGGTCGTGCGGGGCCGGCTGCCGCCCGGGATGTCCCTCCTCCAGGAAATAGCCGGAGTCGGGGAAAATCTCGAAGCGCCGGTGCTTGGGCTTGTCGTTCTCGGTGAAGTCCTGCACGAATCGCCGGGAGACGAGGTCGTGGGTCCCGACGTATGACTCCAGGATGTCATCCAGCGCGTAGACGATCGTCTTGCCTTGCAGTCGGAAGCGGAAGCGAAACGACTCGACCCCGCGCACGGTATCGATCCTCGCCACCTCGAGCGTTCCGCTCCCGAGCGAGAGCAGGCCCAGCTTGGCGGAGTAGGTCAGCGTCTCTCCGACCGACCAGGGATAGGCGGGGCGGGCAGGAGGGGTGGTGGGGGCCGTGGCGGGCCGGGTCGCGGGCTCCCCCTGCAGCAGGGCCAGCAGCAGCAGCGAGGTCACGAGGAAACGGCCTCGGCCTCGACCTCGCGCCGGGCCGGCGGCTCGGCCGCGGCCGGCGCCACGGGGGCAGCGCGGAGCGCTTGGCGAGCGGACCAGAGCGCGGTGATGGTGGGCCAGGGCTGCGCCCGGACCGGCCGGCTTCGGAGATCGTGCCGTTCGACGGAGGTGACGGCCTCGATCCGCCGCGAATACCGTCCCGCCCGCCAGTACAGCTCCGCGTTGGCCGCCCAGCCCTCGGTGACGAGCAGACGACCGGCTTGGCTCCGGATCGCGTTCCGAAGCGCCACCAGACGGATCGCGGCGAAACCGGAGACCAGGTCGCGGACGCCGGGCACCGTGACCACACCCCGGAGCAACGCCGGGGCGTGCCGGCGGACCAGGGCCCGGGCTCGGGACGTCTCGCCCTCCAGCTTCCCTTCGGCCACGATCAGATCGGCGCCGCTCTCGATCCGGCGGACCAGGTCGGGGATGGTCTGCGGGTTGTGGGTGAAGTCGGCGTGCATCAGGATGGCCGTGTCCCGCTTGGGGCGGTCGGTCAGTTCGACCGCGCGCCGGAGCAGCGCCTCGACCGAGGCGGCGTACCCCCGCCGCTCCTGGTGACGGATGATCGTGAGCGGCAGGACCCGGGCATAGGGCTCCAGGACCTCCGTGGTCGCGTCGCTCGAGCCGTCGTCGAGCACCAGGAGCTGATACTCACGCGGAAAGGCCGCGAAGACCTGCCGGATCTTCCACAGAAGCAACCCCACCGTCGGGGCTTCATCGTAGCTGGGAATGCAAACGTAAATCATGGCCCGTCAATGAAATGAGACGCAGGAACGATACACCGATCGGACCGCCTCTGCCATCCGCCGGGCGGTGAAGCGCTCGACGGCGGCCGTCGCTCGCCCGGCCACCTCGAGCGCCAGGCCGGGCTCGGTCAGGAGCCGGGCAACCGCGTCGGCCAGGGCCGCCGGGGCCTGGGGCGGCGCCAGCAGCCCGGCGCCGTCCTGGAGCATCTCGGGCAGACCGCCGGCGGTGGTGGATGCAACGGGGGTGCCAAGGGCCATCGCGTCGAGCACGGAGGTGCCGAGCCCCTCCTCGCGGGAGCTCATCACGAAGCAGTCGGCGTCCGCGATCAGGCGGGCCGGCTCCTCCAGTTGGCCGAGAAAATGGACGATCCTGTCCAAGCCGAGGTCACTCCGGAGCCGCTCGAGCGACCCCCGTTCAGGCCCTTCGCCGGCCACGACCCAATGCAGGTCGGGCAGGCGGCCGGACAGGGCCGCCGCGGCCCGGAGCAGGGTCGCGTGGTCCTTGTGCGGCACCAACGCCGCCACGTTGGCCGCCACGATCGTGCCCGGTGCCAGGTCGAGGCGGCCCCGGACGCCGAGCCGGCTGGTCCGCCGCAGGTCGGCGAGGTCCACGCCCGAGTGGATCACCGTGATCCGATCGCGCGGGATCCCGTCGGCGGCCAGCACCTCGGCCACCGCGTGCGAGATGGCGATCACCTGCGCCGCTCGGGCCCAGAATCCCGGGCGGCGGAGCGGGAAGTCCACCCGGCGCGTCACCACCAGCGGCCGGCCGGCCAGGTGC
>JBBRGH010000147.1:0-7422 GCA_038240915.1 Gemmatimonadales bacterium
GGCTGGGGCTGGGCCTCGCGGCCGACAGCCTCTACTTCGACGCGGCCTCTCTCGACGATTCGGCCGTGGTGGCCGGATACCACGCCGACCTCGCGCCGATCGCGGCCGACTCGGATCTGGCCCGCTTCGACGCGGCCCACGGGACGGAGCGGGAGGCCTTGCTTCGGAAATTCTGGACCGATCGCGACCGGGCCGAGCTCCGGGCCGACGGCGAGCGGCTGCGCGAGCACTACCGCCGGTTGCTCTATGCCCGCCGACACTTCGCGCTCACCATCTGGCGCCGGTTCTACGGCGGGGGCGACGCCTACCGGAGCGGCAGCGAGGAGCTCGACGACCGGGGCGTGATCTACGTCCGCCACGGCGAGCCGATGGTCCGGCTCCGCCCGTTCGTGTTCGGGCTGATGCCCAACGAGACCTGGCGCTACGGTCGGGCCGACGGCGACCTGCTCTTCCATTTTAGCGCCGGCTTCGACGAGTCCGGCGGCGGTGATCTCTACGACTACCGGCTGGTGGAGAGCGTGCTCGACCTGCATGGCGCCGCCGGCGCCCCGATCGACCAGCTCCTGCTCTCCCGTGAAACCATGTCTCCGCTCTACGGCCGGATGCTGAACTGGGGCCCCAACGGCCGGGCCCGGGCCGAGGGACACGAGCGGGCCATCGGCCGGGTGAGCATCGATTACGGCACCACCACCGACAGCTATGAGCTCCAGTACGCCCGGCGGCTCTCGGCGACGGCCAATCTGGTGGCCGTGGGCGAGCGGGACGGCATGGCGCTCGCCCACTTCGTTTTCGGGGTCGGCGCGGCGGAGACAGTGCCGATGGATGACGCCGACGGGTTCGGCTACCGGATCCGGGTGCGGCTGGTGGTCCTGGACGGCGCCGAGCAGGCCCTGGCGAACCTGGACACGGCCGTCGTCTTCCGGCTTGACCACCCGCTCGAGCGGGGCCAGTACCTGATCGGGCGGGCGGAGCTGCCGGTGCCCGCCGGCCGGTGGAGCTGGCGCGCCGCCATCGAGCAGGGCGACTCCGCCGGCGTGGTCCTCCCGCGGGACACCGTGCGGGTGGGCGGCGGCGCGGTTTCCCTCTCGCTCAGTGACCTGGCGCTCGGCGTGGACGCGGCCAGCGCCGTCTGGCACCCGCCGGGCGGCGAGCCGGTGCTGCTCACCCCCTTCGATCTGTTTCCTGTCCGGAGCGAGCTCAGACTCTACTACGAAGTCGCCCACGCCGTGGCCGGCGCGGACTATCGCCACGAGATCGCCGTCTTCCGGGTGAAAGGGGACCCTGCCCTGCCTGAGCGGCGGCCGGTGGTTACGCTGAGCGTGGACGAGCAGGCCGCCGACAGCCTGATTCGGGCCCACCGGACGCTGCAGCTCCGCGACCTCAAACCCGGGGGCTATCTGATCGAGGTACGGGTGCGCGGGCCGGGCGGGAGCGGGGATGTGCGGCGCCGGGCATTTCAGGTCGTGAAACCGGGCAAGTAAGGCCGCCGCCCCCTCGGGGCGGGGCACGGTCGCCCTGCGGCAGCTCGGCCCCATGTCACCTCCCGGCCGGGCCGAACGTCTCCTAGCCATGACGCCCTTCCTCTGGCACCCGCGCAGCCACATGCCCCCGATCCACCGCCCTGCTCCGAGGCCGAGGGCTCTGTCCCTGGTCACCGTCGGCCTGCTCGCCGCCTGCGGCGCGGGCGAGCGCCAGGCACCCGCCACCGACGCCCTGGTGATCGAGCGGGCCCCCGACAACAACGGGGACCGACAGGTGGGTATCGCGGGCAGGCCGCTGGACCAGGACTTCCGGGCCCTCGTCACCCGGGATAGCGTGCCCGTCGAGGGCGTGACCGTCTACTGGACCACCCGGCAGGGCTCGATTGCGCCCACCATCGCGCCCACCGGCCCCGACGGCATCAGCGCCGCGAGGTGGACCACCAAGGTGCTGTACACCCAGCAGGAAGCCTACGCCGGCCTTCATCCGGATCCGGGACCGCGGGTGCCGGGCTCGGTCTTCCCCGACCAGATCCAGTTCACGGCTATCGCGACGCCGGACCCCGTGGCCGCCAACACGGTGCACGTCCTGACCAACGGCGGCAACCGATTCGAGCCCGCGAGCATCACCGTCATGGTGGGCGACACCGTCAACTGGCTCTGGCCCGAGGGACCCACCGCCCACAACATCGTCCCCGATGACGGCGACCAGCCGCCCACCTCCGGGGCCCCGACCATCTATCCCAAGTTCCTCAGTTTCCGCTTCGTGACCCCCGGCGTGTACCGGTATCACTGCGCCGTCCACGGCGGGGCCGGCGGGGCCGGCATGTCGGGCTCGGTGACCGTGGTGATGCCCTCGCCCAACAACTAGCCGGGCCGCCACTCCGGGCCCGGGCGCGAGCTACGCCGTCCGCTTCTGGTACTGCTCCACCGCCAGCCAGAAGATGGCCACCGCGAACAGGACCAGGATCCCGAACGGCCGCGCGATCTCCGCCGGTCCCGCCCCCTTGATCAGAATGGCCCGCGAGATGCTGACGAAGTGCTTCACCGGGTTGAGCTCCGCTGCCACCTGGACCCAGTGCGGCATGCTGTCCACCGGCGTAAACAGCCCGCTCATCAGCAGGTAGATCATCATGACGAAGAACGTGACGAACATCGCCTGCTGCTGCGTGTCCACCCGGCTCGAGATCAGGAGGCCTACGCCCAAGGTGACGATCAGATAGATCCCGGCCACCGCGAGCAGCAGCGGCAGGCTTCCCCGCATCGGCACCCCAAACACCGACCATCCGATGAGCAGCCCCATGCACAGATCGGCCATCGCCAGCACCCAGAACGGCAGCAGCTTGGCGGTGATGAACTGGCCGTTCGTGATCGGGGTGACGTTGAGCTGCTCCAGGGTCCCGATTTCCTTCTCCCGGGCGATGTTCTGGGCCGAGAGGAGGGTGCTGATCAGAGTCACCAGTGCCACCAGGATACCGGGCACCATGTAGTGCTTGTAGTTGAGCGTCGGGTTGTACCAGCTCCGCACCCGCCCCTCGATCCGAGCCACCCCGGTCAGTGGCCCTGCCCGGTTCGCCGGGACCACGGTCGCGACGCTCGGCCGGAGCTCGGCGCTGAGCTCCCGCGAATAGTTCGCCATGATGTCCGAGGCGTACCCCTGCACGATGCCTGCCGCCGACCCCTTCTCGGCGTTGACCGACAGCAACACGTCGGCGGCGCCCTCGCGCACCAGCGAGCGCTCGAAGTCCTTCGGGATCACCACCACCAGCGTGGCCTCGTCCCGGAGCAGCGCATCGTTCCCCAGGTCGGTCGAGCCCGAGGCGCCGCTGATCCGGAAGCGCCCGGAGCCGGTCAACCGGGTCAGCAGTCCCCGCGAGGTGGGCGTGTGATCCAAATCGATTATATAGGCCGGGGTCTCGCGGATGGTGAACGTGGCCGCGTTGCTCAGCACCAGGAGCTGCACCACCGGCACCATGACGACCTGCGCCAGCGTCGCCTTGTCGCGCACCACGTGGAGCACCTCCGCCCAGGCCAGAGCCAGAATCTCGCGCATCGGCTACTCGAGTCGGATGTGGAAGGACTTCGTGCTGAGCCCGAGCAGCACGACCGCCATGCCGCAGAGGACCAGGGTCTGGGGCCAGAGATACTCGAGCCCCACGCCCTTGAGCATGATGCTCCGGACGATGGTCACGAACCACTTGGCCGGGATGATGTTGGACACCCAGCGGAGAACTTCCGGCATGCTCCCGATCGGAAAGATGAAGCCCGACAGCAGCATCGTCGGCAGCATGGTGCCGAGCATGGCGGCCATCATCGCCACCCGCTGGGAGGAGGTCCTGGCGGAGATCAGCATGCCGAGCGAAAGCGACACCAGGATGAACAGCATCGCCTCGAACAGCAGCAGCACGACGCTGCCCCGGAGCGGAACGTCGAACACCAGCCGCGCCTCCAGAACCACCAGTCCCGCGCTCACGAAGCCGAGCGCCAGATAGGGCAGCACCTTTCCCACGATGATCTGGGCCGGCCGGAGCGGCGACACCAGCAGCGCCTCCATCGTCCCCGTCTCCTTCTCCCGGGTGAGCGAGATCGCCGTCATCAGGGCCGAGATGATTGTGAGCACGAACGCCATCAGTCCGGGGACGAACAGGTGGCTGCTCTCCGCCGTGGGATCGAAGCGCATCCGCATCCGGGGCACGATCCGGACGCCGGGGGCTCCGGCGCCCAGCTCGCGCTCGTACCCGCGGATGACCGACAAGGCGTAGTTCTGCCTGGTGCTGCCGGTGTTGGGCTCGGTGGCGTCGGTGATGATTTGGACCCGGGCCGGCAGGCCCCGGCCGAGCCGGGTGGCGAATCGCGGCTCGAACACCACAGCCTCCTGGGCCGTGCCGCGTTGGAACATCGCGTCCAGCGATTCGGGGGTGTGGAGCACCGCCACCGTGCGGAACGCCTCGCTGGCTTCCAGGCGCTGCCGGATCGCGAGGGTCACGTGGTCGGGCGAGGGGTCCACGATCGCGAGCCGGATATCCTTGACGTCGGTGCGGATGGCGAACCCGAACAGGATCACCTGCACCACTGGCATCAGCACCACCACCGCAAGGGTCCGACGATCCCGGAGGATATGCCTGATCTCCTTCGACAGGAGCCCGCGGAGGGCGCTCATGCCGCCTCCGCACCGGTGGTGGGCCGCGCCAGCTGGACGAACACGTCGTCCATCGAGTCGGTGTCGAACTGTCGTTTGAGCTCGGCCCGGGTCCCCATCGCCCCGATCTTGCCGGCCACCATGATCGAGATCCGGTCGCAGTACTCGGCCTCGTCCATGTAGTGCGTGGTGACCAGCACCGTGGTGCCGTCCGCCGCCGTCTGGTAGATCAACTCCCAGAACTGACGGCGGGTGATCGGGTCGACCCCGCCGGTCGGCTCGTCGAGGAAGATGATCCGCGGCCGATGCAGCAGCGCCACCGAGAACGAGAGCTTCTGCCGCCAGCCCAGAGGAATCGCCCGCACCTGCAGATCGGCGCTCTGCTCCATGCCGAGGCGGGTGAGAATCTGCTGGCTCCGGTCGCGGATGTCGGCGCTGGCCAGCCCGTAGATTCCGCCGTAGAGCCGGATGTTCTCCCGGATCGTCAGGTCCTCGTACAGCGAGAACCGCTGGCTCATGTAGCCGATCGAGCGCTTGATTGCCTCGCTCTGCGTGTAGATGTCGTGCCCGGCCACCGTGGCGGTCCCGCTGCTCGGGGCCAGCAGCCCGATGAACATCCGCATCGCCGTGGTCTTCCCGGCGCCGTTGGCGCCCAGAAAGCCGAAGATCTCTCCGGCCTGCACCTCGAGGGTGATGTGGTCCACCGCCGTGAACGATCCGAACGTACGGGTCAGATCCCGCGCCTGGATGGCGACGTCGCTCATGCGGCCGGAGCCTCCTTCGCCCCGCCGAGGTATGCCATGAAGCTGTCCTCGATGGTGGCGGGAATCGGCTCGGCCGAGACCTTGGAGAGGCCCCGGCTCGCGAGGAACCGCGTCAGCTCCTCGCCGACCGTCCCGGCCGGCAGGTCGGTCCGCCGGTCGGTGTAGTGCATCGCTTCGCCGAAGGGATAGATCGTGTGGGTGTGGGGATACTCGCGGATGGCAAGCAGCGTGCGGTACCGCTCGCCGGCCCGCACCGCCAGCAGCGGCCGGTCGAACGACCGGGTAATCGCGTCGGGCGTCTCAATGGCCAGGATCCGCCCCTGCTGCATCAGCGCGACCCGGTCACACCGGGTGGCCTCGTCCATGTACGGCGTGGAGACCACGATCGTGAGGCCCGCTGCCTTGAACCGGGCCAGCAGCTCCCAGAACTCGCGCCGGGAGACCGCGTCGACCCCGGTCGTGGGCTCGTCGAGGAGGAGGATGTCCGGCCGGTGCACCAGGGCGCAGCACAGCGCCAGCTTCTGCTTCATGCCGCCCGAGAGCGCGCCCGCCCGCCGGGCCTTGAACGGCTCGAGATGGACGTAGATCGGCTCGATCTGGTCATACTCCCGCTCGAGCGTCGTGCCGAAGACCGCGGCGAAGAACCGGAGGTTCTCTTCGACGCTCAGATCCGGGTACAGGGAGAACCTGCCCGGCATGTACCCCAGGCGAGGCCGGAGCGACCAGAGCTCCCTGGCCACGTCGAGGCCCAGCACCCGGGCACTCCCCCCGTCCGGCAGGAGCAACGTCGCCAGTACCCGGAACAGGGTGGTCTTCCCCGCGCCGTCGGGACCGATGAACCCGAACAGCTCGCCCGAGCGGATCGTGAGCGACACTTCGCTGACGGCCACTGTCTTGCCGAAGCGCTTGGTCAGGGCCTCGACTATCACGGCGTCGGGGGCGGCGGGGGCCGCGGCCGCCGTCACTTCGCGCCTTCGGTCCGAGCCGCGAACCGGACATCCGCCGGCATCCCGATCTTGTACGCGCCATCGGCATTCGGCAGCATGACCTTGACCGCGTAGACCAGGTCGGCCCGCTCCTCGCGAGTCTGGACCGGCGTCGGGGTAAACTCCGCCTCGGAGCTGATCCAGGTGATCCGTCCCGCCCGGGTGGTCCGGCCCGCCTTGCCCGCGTCCACGGTCACCTCGGCGGACTGCCCGACCTTGATCCCGGCCAGCTGTGGCTCGGTCACGTAGGCCCGGAGCTCCATGGAATCGACGATGGCCAGCTTGTAGAGGGGTTGTCCCTGCTGGATGAATTCGCCGGGCTCGACGTAGCTGGTGAGCACCGCGCCGGCCCGGGGATTGACGACCTTGCTCCGCCGGATCCGGTCCTCGATCTGAGCAAGCTGCGCCCGGCTCGAGGCCACATCGTGGCGGGCGGCGTCGCGCTGGGCCCGGGCGGCCTGGACCTGGTCGCCGAGCACCCGGAAGTCGCGCTCCGCCTGGTCGAGCTGCTGGGTGGTGGCGGCCTGCTGCTGATGCAGCCGCTGGGTCCGGTCGTAGCCGCGCTGGGCGATCTCATGCTGGGCCTGGAGCACGCGGATGTTGGTGCCCGCTTCGGTGGCGCGGGAGGTGCTGGCGCCGCGCTGGGCCAGCATCTGGTCCCGCTGCAGCGCGAGCTGCACCGTATCCACCATCCCCACCAGGGCGCCCAAGTCGAGCGTCTGGCCGTCGTCGGGCGTGAACCAGAGGAGCTGGCCCGAGGCCTCGGCGGACACGACCACCTCGGTCGTCTCGAAGTTGCCGTAGGCGTCGGGCTGTTCGCCCCGGCGGCAGGCGGTGCCGAGCGCGATCGTCAGCAGCAGAATCGGAAGCACCGGCAGGCGGCAGGATCGATCGGCGGACATCACTGGAGCTCCAGGCCAAGAGAGGTAAGGAAACGGGCGCGAGCCTGGACCTGCTCCACCCGGTGCGTGGCCCGGGCGAGGCGTGCCTCGAGCACGTCCGTGTTCCGGTCCACGTATTCCGACGCGGTCACGACACCCTCCCGAAACCGGATC
>JBBRGH010000148.1:0-7418 GCA_038240915.1 Gemmatimonadales bacterium
ACCACCACCGGCTGATAGCGCGCCAGCGCGAACCGGCGTACGATCTCGGTAATCTCCGCGGTGTCCACCGGCACGTACCGGCCCACTCGTGCCAGCACCGCCCGCAGCGAGTCCCGGCTGGGCGCCAGCAGCTTGACCGAGTAGCCCGGGACATTCTCGGCGATGATCCGTCCGCGCCGGTCGAGGATCGCGCCGCGGGGCGGCGTAAGCTGGATCGGCCGGAGCCGGTTGGTCTCGGCCTTGAGCTGGAACTTGTCGTGCTGGATGACCTGGGTCCGGAAGAAGGCGCCCGAGAGCACCAGGAAGGCGCCCACCAGGATCCAGCGGGCCACGTCGGCCCGTTCGCGTACCCGATAGGAATCGAAGCCGTTCATGCGCCGGCTCTCACGCGTCGAGCCGGATGGCGAACCATTCGCGGAAGGCGAGCAGGATCACCAGGGCCACCAGGGCCGAAGAGAGCGCCTGCAGCGGGCTGTAGACCACCAGCTCGGTCAGCACCGAGCGGTCGCCGCTCCCGCTCGCGGCCAGCACCAGAACGTCCCGGAGCCAGACGCCGACGGCCACGAAGGCGGCGTTCACCAGCAGGTTGTCGGCGAAGAAGACCGCCCGGGTCCAAGAGGCCACGTAGGCGACGACCGTGTGGGCCAGCGCGCCGGCCCCGAACCTGGCGGGCGTGAGGGCATCCCCGGAGAGCCCCACCACGAAGCCGGCGACCGCCGACGCGCCGGCGCCGCTCCGCATGGCGAACATCATCAGGGCGACGAAGAGGAAGTCGGGGCTCACCCGCGAACCCCCGAGGCGCGGACGCACGTAGAAATGGAGCGCCACCAGCAGCAGGAGCACCACCGCGAACTGGACCCGGTTGGCGCGGGCGGGGATCATCGGACCGAGTCGCGCGGGGCGGCGGATGCCCCCGGGGCCGCGGCCGGCGTGGCAGCGGCCGGCGTGGCAGCGGCCGGCACCGGGACCGTACGGGCACTCGAGTCGGGCCGCGCCACCCGGACGGGACGCGTCCTGGTGGTGTCGCGGCGGGCGGCCGCCAGGGAGTCGGCCTTGCGGGCCCGGGCGTCCCGCCCGGCCTGCGCCACCGAATCGGCCACCCGGAGCCGGAGGAGCGAGTCGGCCCGCTGGGCGGCCAGGGCCGAATCGCTCGGGAAGGCGCGGGCCAGGTCGCCGTTCGGCGTCACCAGCACCAGGACGTGTGTCGCCGAGCCGGGATTGGCGGCGGGCAGCACCCGGTAGACCCGCTCCCACCCCTCCTGCTCCCGCGCGACCCCGGTCACCGTGCCGACGGGGATGCCCTTGGGGTACACCCCGCCGAGCCCGGACGACAGCACCAGGGTCCCCACCGGCACGGAGTCGCGGTAGGGCACGCCCCGGAACTCGAGGGCGCCCTCCCCCTCGGCCGACGGCGCGACCACGCCGGCCGCGTTGCCGGTCACGGTGAAGGCGCTCACCCGGAATTCGGGATGGGCCCAGGTCATCACGATGCTGCTCCGGGCCGACACGTTGAGCACCACGCCGAGGAGGCCCTCGGGCGCGACCACGGGATCGAAGGCGGCCACGCCCTGCCGGGTCCCCGCGCCGAGCAGCAGGGTGCGTCCGTCGGTGGCCTGGGATTGGTGGAGGACCTCGGCCGCGACGTACGGCGCCGAGAGGCGGTGGCTGAGGGAGAGCAGCTGGCGGAGCCGCTCGTTCTCGGCGAGGAGCGACGGCAGTCCTTGCGCCTGGTACGACGCGGAATCACGCTGCGCGGTGATGGCCCGGAGCCGGACCCGGCTGGTCTTCCCCTCCTCCGCCCGGACCTGGAGCCACACCAGGGGCCAGAGCACCGTCTCCCGCAGCCCGGCGGAAATGCCCTGGGCCCACGACGGCGGCGAAAAGAGTCCGAACAGGGAGAGGCCGAGGCAGACGAAGAACAGGACGGTATCCCGGCGCGTGTACGAGCGTTCCGACGCGCTGGCCATGCTCAGACGGAGAGGACGCTGCGGTATTTCTCGTAGTCGTCGAGAATGCGCCCGGTCCCGCGGACCACGCAGGTGAGCGGGTCCTCGTCCACGTGAATGGGCAGCCCGGTCTCCTGCGCCAGCAGGATGTCGAGGCCGCGGATAAGGGCACCCCCGCCGGTCATGACGATACCGCGGTCGACGATGTCGCTCGCCAGCTCGGGCGGCGTGATCTCGAGCGCGCGGCGCACGGCGTCCACGATCTGCTGAATCGGCTCCTGGACCGCCTCGCGGATCTCGGCGGAATGCACCCGGACGGTCTTGGGGATACCGGAGACCAGGTCGCGGCCCTTGACCTCCATCTCGCGCTCATCGCCGGTGGGCGCGGCCGACCCGATCTTGATCTTGATCATCTCGGCCGTCGGCTCGCCGACGAGCAGGTTGTAGTTCTTGCGCATGAACTGAACGATGGCCTGATCCAGCTCGTCGCCGCCGGTCCGGATCGAGGTGTCGGAGACGATCCCCGAGAGCGCGATGACCGCGATCTCGGTGGTTCCGCCGCCGATGTCGATCACCATGTTGCCGGTCGGGGTTTCCACCGGGAGGCCGACCCCGATCGCGGCCGCCATCGGCTCGGCCACCATCAGTACCTGCTTGGCCCCGGCGGTCTCGGCCGAATCGCGGACCGCACGGCGCTCCACCTCGGTGATGCCCGAGGGCACGCAGACGATGACCTTGGGCTTGACCCGGAAAACGTGCTTGTCGATGATGGTCTTGAGGAAGTACCGCAGCATCTTCTCGGTCACGTCGAAGTCGGCGATGACGCCGTCCTTGAGCGGCCGGACCGCGAGGATCCCGTCGGGCGTGCGGCCGAGCATCCGTTTGGCCTCGAGCCCGATGCCCTTGATCTTGCCCGTCGCCTTCTCGATCGCCACCACCGAGGGCTCGTTGAGGACGATGCCTTCGCCCTTGACGTAGACGAGCGTGTTGGCCGTACCCAGATCCACCGCGATTTCGTTCGCGGGAAGCCAGGACGTCCAGTTCATTGACGGAAGTTTCATCGGGTGGCCGTGAGGCGCATGGTTGACAAGCTAAATGGGCACGGGGGGATCGGGAAGCGGCGTGCGACCGCGCGACCGGTTACCGGCCGGTGCTGCCGAACCCACCCGCGCCCCGCTCGGAGGCCGGCAGCGCCTCCACCGGCCGAAAGGTGACCCGTTCGACCCGGGCAATCACCATCTGGGCGATCCGCATCCCACGGGTGACCTCGAAAGTATCGGCGCCGAGATTCACCAGCATGATCATCAGTTCGCCGCGGTAGTCGCTGTCGATCGTGGCCGGAGTGTTCGGGAGCGAGATGCCGTGCTTCAGCGCCAGGCCGGACCGGGGCCGGATCTGGCATTCGAAGCCGTCGGGGACCGCGATCGCGAAGCCGGTCCGGAACAGCTTCCGCTCGAGCGGCGCCAGCGGCCCGTCGTCGGCGCTGGCCACGTCGTACCCCGCCGCCCCCGGCGTGGCCAGGCTGGGCAACGGCAGCCCCTCGCCATGGGGCAGCCGGGTGATCAGCACCTCGGTCACAGGACCGACGCGACGTCGGTCAGGGGGAGCCCGAAGGCCTCCGACACGCCGGGGTAGACCGTCTTCCCCTCGACCACGTTCAGCCCCAGCGCCAGCGCCGAATCGGCCTTGCAGGCGGCACGCCAACCGTGCTTGGCCAGCTTAAGTGCATATGGCAGCGTGGCATTGGTCAGGGCGAGGGTGGACGTCCGGGGCACGCCACCGGGCATATTGGCAACCGCGTAGTGCAGAATGCCGTCGACGAAGTAGGTCGGGTTCTCGTGGGTAGTCGGCTTGATGGTCTCCACACACCCGCCCTGGTCCACCGCCACGTCGACGATGACGCTGCCCGGCTTCATGGTCTTGAGGTCGCCCCGCTTGACCAGATGGGGGGCCTTGGCGCCGGGGAGCAGCACCGCGCCGATGACCAGGTCGGCCCGGCGGATGGCGTCCAGGATGTTGTGCCGGTTGGAGTAGGCCGTGTCCACGTTGGCCGGCAGCACGTCGTCCAGGTAGCGGAGCCGGTCGAGCGAGATGTCCATGATGGTGACCTCGCCCGGCGCCACCCCGGGCACGCCGCCCAGGAGCACGCCGCTCCCGCCGAAGACCTTCTCCAGGTACTTGGCCCCCTCCTGCACCGCCATCCTTCCGGCCACCTCGGACATCGGGGTGAGCAGGGGCAGCTCGCCGCTCGGGAGCTGGACCGTCTCGTACGCCACCGCCACCGCGCCGGAGTCGATCACGGCCCGGGTGAGCTCTTCGGCGGCGGCGAAGTGGAAGTAGGTGTAGATCAGCTGGCCCCGCCGCATCCGGGGCCACTCCACCGCGATCGGCTCCTTCACCTTCATGATCATGTCGGCCCGCTGCCAGACCTCGTCGGCGGTCGCCAGGATGCCGGCGCCCACGGCGGTGTACGCTTCGTCGGCGAAGCCGCTGCCGAGTCCCGCGCCCGCCTCGATGAAGACGCTGTGTCCCGCCGCCACCAGGGCCTCGGCCCCGGCCGGCACGAGGGCGATCCGGTTTTCGTTCGTCTTGATCTCCTTCGGCACGCCGATCAGCATGAGTCCTCTGGATGGTTGGTGGGTCTGTCTACGGGGACGGCCGGGCCGGCGGTCACTCCCCCGCTCCCAGCCGGACGACCGTCTGCCGGTCGGGCGCAAAGTACTCGGCGGCGACCGAGGCGATCTCCTCGGGCGTCACCGCATCGATCTCGGCCAGCATCCGGTCGAGCGGCCGGTACTCGTCGGCGTGGAGCACGAACCCGGCAAGGCGCCCCATCCGGGCACCCGGGCTCTCCAGCGAGAGCATCACCTGTCCCTTGAGCTGCTGCTTGCCGTCGGCCAGCTCGTCGGCAGGCAGCCCCTCGCGAGCCAGCCGGCCGTACTCGCCGCGGATGGCCTCGACGGCCGCATCGGCGGTGCCCGGCTGGGTTCCGACGTAGACGCCGAGCTGCCCGGCCGACTGGTAGAAGTGCTTGTAGCCGAAGATGGCGTAGGCCAGCCCCAGTTCCTCGCGCACCCGCTGGAACAGCCGGCTGGACATCCCGCCGCCGAAGACGTTGGTGAGGATGGCGAGCGCGAACCGGCGCCGGTCCCGGAGCGGAAAGGTGTCGGTGCCGAAGACGATGTGGGTCTGGGCGGTGTCGCGCGCCTCTCGGCGCTCGACCCCCTGCCTCGCCGGCGTGGGCGGCACCGGGATGCGGGGCGGCTCGAAGGCGGCGCCCTCGAACCAGCCCTCCCGCTCGAGCACGGTGAGCAATTGGTCGTGGTTCACGTTGCCGGCCGCCGCCACCACGAAGTTGCCGCGGTAGTAGCCGGTCTGATGCAGGCACCGGAGGTCGTCGGCCGAGAGCGCCGCCAGGGTCCCGGCATCGCCCAGGATGGAATAGCCGTAGGGATGGTCCGGCCAGAGCTCGGCCGCGTGCAGCTCGAAGACGAGGTCGTCGGGCGTGTCTTCCACGCCGTTGATCTCTTCCAGGATGACGTTGCGCTCGGGCTCCAGGTCGCTGTCGCGAAGCAGGGGCCGGCGGGACAGGTCGGTGAGGATCTCGACCGCGAGGGGCAGGTCGGCGTCGAGCGTGTGGGCCTGGTAGCTGGTGTAGTCGCGCCCGGTAAAGGCGTCGAGGCTGCCGCCCCGGACCTCCAGCTCGAGCGCCAGCGCCTTGGCGCTTCGCCGCTCGGTGCCCTTGAAGACCATATGCTCGAGCAGGTGGGAGATGCCCATCTGCTCGCGCCGCTCGTGGGCGCTGGCCGTGCGCACGTACAGCCCGGTGGCCGCGGAGCGGACACCGGGCAGGTGTTCGGTGAGGACGACGAGTCCGTTGGGCAGCGTGGTGCGAAGGAGTCCGTCGTCCAGTCGGACCGTTTCCAAGATGGCGCTACTCCTTGGGCAGCAGCGCCTTCCGGGAGAGCTTCATGCGGCCGCGGTCGTCCACCTCGAGCAGCTTGACCTGGACGATGTCGCCCTTCTTGACCACGTCCTCGGTCTTCTCGGTGCGGCCGTGCTGCAGCTCGCTGATGTGGAGCAGCCCTTCCACCCCCGGCAGGATCTCGACGAAGGCGCCGAAGGCGGTCGTGCTCTTGACCGGTCCCTCGTAGGTCCGGCCCACCTCGGGCTCGGTCGTGATCGCGGCCACCATGGCCCGCGCCTTTTCGCCCGCCTCGCCGCCGACGGCGGAGATGGTGACGATGCCGCTGTCCTCGATGCTGATCTTGGCCCCGGTGGCGTCCTGGATGCCCCGGATGGTCTTGCCCTTGGGTCCGATGACGTCGCCGATCTTGTCCGGCTTGATCTGCATCGTGAAGATCCGCGGCGCGTACTTGGACAGCTCGGTCCGGGCCGACGGCAGGACCCTGGCCATCTCCTTCAGGATGTGGAGCCGCCCCTTGCGGGCCTTCTCCAGCGCCTGCTCCATGATCTTGAGGTCGAGGCCCTGGATCTTGATGTCCATCTGGATCGAGGTGATGCCCTTCTCGGTGCCGGCCACCTTGAAGTCCATGTCACCGAGGTGGTCCTCGGAGCCCAGGATGTCGGTGAGGACCGCGACCTTGTCGCCTTCCATGATGAGCCCCATCGCCACGCCGGCGCAGGGTGCCTGCATCGGCACGCCCGCGTCCATCAGCGCTAGCGAGCCGCCGCAGACGGTGGCCATGGACGAGGAGCCGTTCGATTCCAGGATCTCGGAGACGACCCGCAGGGTGTAGGGGAAGTCCTCGTAGTGCGGCAGCAGCGGCTGCAGCGCCCGCTCCGCCAGCGCGCCGTGGCCGATCTCGCGGCGGCTGGTGCCGCGGATCATCTTGACCTCGCCGGTCGAGAACGGCGGGAAGTTGTAGTGCAACATGAACGACTTGGTGGTCTCGCCGGCCACGTCGATGCTGTCGATCCGCTGCTCGTCGTCGGCGGTGCCGAGGGTGACGGACACCAGCGCCTGGGTCTCGCCCCGCTGGAACAGCGCGGAGCCGTGGGCGCGGGGCAGCATCCCGGTCTCGATCATGATCGGCCGGATGGTGTCGAGGTCGCGGCCATCGACCCGCTCGCCCTTCTCCAGCACCTGCTGGCGCATGACCCGGTACTCGACATCCTCGAGCGCGTTGCCGATCTCGCGGCCCCGGTCGGGGAAGCTCTCGAGCACCTTGGCGATGGCCTGGTCGCGCACGGCGCGGACGCCGCCGGCCCGGCTAGCCTTGTCCTTGGCGTTGATGGCGGTGGCCATCTGCGACTCGGCCAGCTGGCGGAGCTTCTCCACGATGCCCGCGTCGTGCTCCGCCTTGGTCCAGCCGATCTTGGCCTTCTTGTCCGCCTTGTCGCTGACCTGCTTCTGGAGACCGATGACCTCCTTGATCCCCTTCTGCGCCACCTTCAGGGCCTCGACCACCTCGGCCTCGGAGATCTCGAGCGAGCCGCCCTCGACCATCA
>JBBRGH010000149.1:0-7399 GCA_038240915.1 Gemmatimonadales bacterium
AATCGCCAAAGGTCGCGGGCCTCCGGCCGGATGTCTACCCCGGGGTCCCGCCGGCCGGCCGCCACACCGCCAGCCCCGGCCGGGCGGTGCCGGTCATGGCGGCCTGCACCCGCTCGGCGCCGTCCACGATTCGCGGGCCTGGCCGCGAAGTGTAGGCGTTGCCGTCGAGCACCCGCACCGGTACCGCGGCCAGCAGCCGGAGCACGGCCGGATCCCGCAGCGCCGCCAGCTCGGCCAGCGCCCGGGAAAGACCGAAGCCGCAGAGCATGACGACAATGAGATCGGGGCGGAGGTCGGCCGCGGCTTCCCAGGTGGTCACCGTGGAGTGAGTCCCGGGTTCAGCGCCCACGTCCAGCCCCCCGGCGGCCGCCACCAGGTCGGGCACCCAGTGGCCGGCGAGGTAGAGCGGCTCCAGCCATTCGACGCAGAGCACCCGTGGTGGTCTGGCGGGCGCCGCCCGACGGAGCCGTGCGAGCCGGCTCCGGAGCCCGGTGACCAACTCGTCGCCGTCGGCGTCGAGGTCGAGCGCCCGCGCCACCTCGCGCATGTCGGCCAGCACGCCCTCGGCCGTCCGGCCGGTGAGCGTCAGCACGCGCGGCGCCGGGTCGAGCGCCTCGGCCAGCGGGTGGACCGCGCCCTCGGACACCGCGCAGACCTCGCACAGATCCTGGGTGATGATCAGGTCGGGCGCGAGCCGCCGGAGTGTCTCGTCCTCGATCGCGATCACGGCGCGGCCGGTCTCCCGCAGGCGGCGCACCTCGGCGTCGATCGCGGCACCGGGCAGGGAGGGGTCGATGGGCGTGGTGGTCACCCGGGGCAGGTGCTGCACCGACGGCGGAAAGTCGCACTCGTGAGAGATGGCGACCAGTGATCCTCCGCCCCCGAGAGCCGCGACGATCTCGGTCGCCCCCGGGAGCAGGGACACCACCCGCATCAGCGGTCGGTCAGCCGTCGGGGACGGTAGTTGGCGAAGAGCAGCAGGCCGATGAACGGCGCCAGCAGGGTGCGGAAATCGTGGGTCACGGTGTACACCGCCAAGCCCAGCAGGGTGGGCGCCTCCACCAGCGCCCAGGACACCACCACCCGGCCGAGGTTAGCCGACCACCAGTCGTCCTCCGAGGCGCCGCGCACCGGTGCCGGCAGCCGGCCGGTGGTGAAGGCGGCCGCCCCGAAGAGGATGGCGCTCACCAGCGTGAGCGCCACGTACAGCACTCGCCGGTCGGGCAGTGCCTCGGCCGGGATCGAGCGATTGCGGATGGCGAACGCCAGCACGCCGAACATGATGATCCCGAGCACCAGCGCGCCATGGATGCCCCGGGCGCGGATCGACGACGAGATCACCTCTGACCGGGCCACGGCCTCAGCGCCCCGCGACTCGGTAGAGCCCGAAGGCCAGGGCCGCGAACGCCGCCAGCGCCACGAGGTCGTTGCCCGCGGCGCTGCCGAGGGCGCCCTGCAGTCCGACAATGTGCGCCAGGTAGTCGGCGGCGGGGACCTGCGCCGCATCGGCCCGGTGCACCAGCGCCGCGGCGCCGCCGGCGATGGCGACGCCGGCCAGGGCGCCGCCCGCGATGAGCCCGCTCGAGAACAGCACGCCCGGCCCCGACTCGACCTCGGCGATCGAGCGCTCGGCCCCGCGGGCGCGCCGCTCGACCAGCCAGCGGACCACGCCGCCGGCGAACATCGCCGACGAGGTCGAGATCGGCAGGTAGACCCCGACCGCGATCGGCAGCGATTGCAGCCCCATGAGCTCGATCGCGAAGGTGAGGAACACCCCGATCAGCACCAACCCCCAGGGCAACCTCTGGGTCAGGATGCCATCGGTCACCAGGGCCATGATCGTCGCCTTGGGCGAGTCGAGCTTGGTGATCGGGCGGCCGTCGATCTCCCGGATCCGGCCGCCAATGCCCGGATCCACCAGGTACGCCACCTCACGCGTGCTCGGATCGATCAGGTACTTGCCCGGCTGGACGCCTCCGGTCGGGAGGTTGACGCGGACCACGTCCCACTCGCGCCCGTCGTGCTGCATCCGCTCGCCTAGCGTGGTGACCGAGCGGCTCTCGGCTCCCGGCGCCGAGGCGACGAGGGTGACGCCCGGATGCCGTTCGGGGACGATGGTGGTGTAGGTGGTATTGAGCAGGGTGAGGGTCCAGCCGACCGCGAGTGCCGACGTCACGGCGCCGACGATGATGCCGATCTGCTGGCTCCGCGGCGTGGCGCCGACCAGGAAGCCGGTCTTGAGGTCCTGGCTGGTGGCGCCGGCGTTGCTCGCCGCCACCGCGATCACGCCCGCAATCGAGATGGCGCCGACCCGGTGATCCACGCCGGTCCAGCCGATCAGGAGGAAGATCGCCGTGGTGCCGATCAGGGCGGCGATGGTCATCCCCGAGACCGGGTTGGCGCTCACCCCGATCTCGCCGGTGATGCGCGACGACACCACCACGAAGAAGAAGCCGAAGACCACGATCAGGATGGCACCGAGCAGGTTGACGGCCAGCTGGGGCAGGGCGGTGAGCAGCAGCGCCAGCGCCACCGCGCCCACCAGCGTGACCCAGACGGGGAGGTCGAGATCGGTGCGGAGCCGGCTGGCCGTGTCGCCCAGGCTGCCGCGGAGGTCCTGGAAGCCCGAGCGGAAGGCACCGAGGATCGTCGGCAGCGCCCGGAGCAGGGCGATGATGCCGGCCGATGCCACCGCACCCGCGCCGATGTAGAACACGAAGTTGGCCCGGACCTCGCCCGGGCTCATGTCCGCGATCAGCTTGGTCTCGGCGAAGATCGGCTTGGTGAGGCCGCTGCCGAACAGCTTGATCGCGGGGATGAGCACCAGGTACGCCAGGCAGCCGCCGGAGAAGAGGTAGCCGGCGATCCGCGGTCCGATGATGTAGCCGACGCCGAGCAGCTCGGGGGAGACTTCGGCCGAGATGGACGCGCCCTTGTAGCCGGTGGAGACCCAGCCCGGATACTCCTTCCACGCCTTGAGCCCCGACATCAGAAACTTGTAGCTGAAGGCGATACCGAAGGCCTGGAACAGCCGCCGCGCCTGGAGCCCACCCTTCTCGCCGGCCACCAGCACCTCGGCGCAGGCGGTGCCCTCGGGATACGTCAGGCGGCCGTGCTCCTTCACGATCAAGGCCCGCCGGAGCGGGATCATCAGCAGGATGCCCATGACGCCGCCCACCACCGCCACGATCGCCACCTTGCTGATGCTGAGGTCGTAGCCCATCAACAGGATCGCCGGCAGGGTGAAGACGATGCCCGCCGCGATCGACTCGCCGGCCGAGCCGGTGGTCTGGACGATGTTGTTCTCCAGGATCGTCGAGCGCCCGAGGGTCCGGAAGAACGCCACCGACAGCACGGCGATCGGAATCGAGGCCGAGACGGTGAGGCCGATCTTGAGCGCGAGGTACACACTCGAGGCGGCGAACACGAGGCCGAGCAGCGCGCCCAGGATGAGGGCGCGGATGGTCAGCTCGGCCGGGGCCTGGCTGGCGGGCACGAAGGGCTGGAATTCGGGAGCCTGCACTTCGGGTGCGATTCGCGTGACGCTCGCCATCGTGACCCTGGGTGTGGGGGAAATCGGGCGTGGAGACCGGTGGAAAGTAGGAGAAGGCGCGGGGGGCGTCTAGGCGAGCCGTGGCCCGACCGGGGAAGCGAGACCGAACGGGGCCCTGCCGGCCGCCGTCATGATTCGAGGTAACTCCATGCGAGGCTGTCGACTTCCCGCCGCGGAACCGCTCGAACCGGCCCTGCCGCAGCCCCAAGCGCCCCTGCAACCGCCACGGCCGCCGGGTGACCACGCTCACGGCGCCCGGCGGCCGGATCTGGTAGTCTGTAACTTGTCGGTCGGGACGGCCGGCGGGACTTTCCGAAGACCATCGTGATGCGTGGCAGGGACCAGGGTGATCGGGCCGTCCCGGGAGCCAACGCGCGTGTCGACTCCAACTAGGGGGATCTCATGCTCTGGACGATCTTCGTCATTCTGTTGGTCCTGTGGCTGCTGGGAGTCGTCTCGTCGTACACGATGGGCGGCTTCATTCACGTGCTGCTCGTCGTCGCCATCGTCGTGGCGGTGATCCAGCTGATCCAGGGCAGGAAGGTCGTATGAAGCCGGCGGTGATCGTCGGCCTCCTGCTGATCGTCGTCGGCATCGCCGGGCTCGCCTTCGGGGGCTTCTCCTTCACGCACAAGGAAAAGGTGATCGACCTGGGTCCGATCCAGGCCAGTGCCGACAAGAAGGAGTCGCTGCCGGTGCCGCCACTGCTGGGCGCGCTGGCCATCGTCGGTGGCGTCGTGCTGCTGGCGACGAGCGCCCGCAAGACCTGACCCGCCGAGACGCCACCGCAGTACGATACGACCGGGGGGCAGGCCCAAGGGCATGCCCCCGCTGTCTTGCCCGGGTCTCCCGCCGGCCGCCAAACCGGATGGCCCCCGATGGCGTTTCTCTCCCACGATGAACCATTCCCATGCTCTCCGGGCACCGCTTCCCGGCCGCGCCGCTGGCGTTGGCCGGCCGAAGAGTGCATAAGTAGCAGCCATGCGCATAGCCAGGCTCAGTCCCGACGCGTCGAGCGGTGGCAGTCCCGGTCCGTTCCCCGACGGATCGGCCGGCCGCCGTCCGCTCACCCTGGCGGGCGAGGCGACCCTTCGCCGCCGGCTCCAGGCCCGGGACGAGCAGGCCCTGGTCGAGCTCATCGAGGTCGCCAGCCCGTGGCTGCTGGGCGTGACCCAGGGCATGCTGAGCGATTCGGACGAAGCCCAGGAGGTGGTGCTCGAGACCTTTGCCACGGCCTGGGACCGGGTGGATCGGTTGGGCGACGAGCACGACGCCCTGCTGCCCTGGCTGCTGCGGATCGCCCGCAACCGGGCGATCGACCGGCTCCGCCGGCGCCGGCGCTTTCGCCTCAAGCTGGCGCGCGCCGAAGCCTATGGCGAACTCCCGCCCGAGCAGGTGCGCCCCGTCGAGGTGAACGAAGCGGCCCAGCCCGGATGGCATGTGCACCGCTCGGTCCACGCCGCGCTCGACGCACTCCCGCCGGACCAGCGCGAGGCGGTACGGCTGGCCTACTTCCAGGGGCTGACCCACTCGGAGATCGCCGGCCGGCTCGCCATCCCGATCGGGACGGTGAAGACCCGCCTCCGGCTCGCGCTCGACAAGCTGCGCACCTCGCTGGGGCCGATTAAGGACTGGATCGCATGACCGCGCACGCCTGGTACATCGAGAACCGCGCCGCATTCGTCGTCCGGAGTCTGGAACCGGGCGAGGAGCGCACCTTCCGCGACCACCTGATCCGCTGCGACGAGTGCACCCGCGAGATGGTCCGGCTGGAGCGCGAGCTCGGCTGGCTGCCGATGGGGGTCGCGCCGGTGGCGCTGCCGCCCGGGTTTGCCCGGCAGGTGGCCTCCCGCGTCCTCGACCGGCCCAGCCGCTGGCGGCAGTACCTGCCGCTGGCGGTGGCCGCCGGGCTGACGCTGGTGTCGCTCGGGGTGTCGCTCAACGCGCGGAGCGAGGGCCGGGAACTGCGGGAGCGGCTCGCATCCCGTGAGGGCCGGCTGGCGGCGCTGGAGGACACCCTGTCGGTCCTCCGCAGCGCCAACATGGTGCTGCAGACCCAGATCTCGATGAACGGCCACGAGCAGGGCGGCTTGCTCATCTTCCAGGACGCAGTCTCGCACCGCTGGTGCGTCATCGTCCACGGGCTGCCGCCCGCGCCGGCGGGGAACAAGTACCAGTTCTGGTTCATCACCGAGACCGGCATGGTCCGCTCGGTCGAGGTCAACGCCGATACCCAGCGTCCGGCGTTCATGACCCTGCCGATGCCCGGGGTGGCGGCGCCGGTGATGGGCGCGGCGCTGACGATGGAGCCGATGGTGAACGGATCGAACGAGCCGATGGGCGTGACCCTGGCGCACGTCACCTTCTAGCCGGCCCGGTTCCTCCCGCCGGCTCCCGCGGTCCGGCAGCGCGAAGAGGCTCGAGCGGCCGCCTTGCCGCGCCGGCTTCCCCGTTTTCACGAAGCCCGTCACCCGGGCAAGGCCAAGGGGGGCATGCTCGAAAGCATGCCCCCGTCACCGTTCGGACCAGCACGGGGTTCAGCGCGCCGCTACCGAGTCCCCTCTCTCGGCCACCGGCGCCGCTTCGGGCGGCCCGTCCGGCAGACTCGCGTCCGCGGAATCGCTCACGGTCGAATCGGCGACGGCGGAGCCGGCGCGCCACCAGGTGGGCGTGCCCGTCACTTCGCCGCCCAGCTGGGCCGGAAGCGCCTCGGGCAGGGTGTCGCTCGGGATGACGACGCCGTTGGCGCCCAGCTCGCGGAACAGCTTCCACTGCGCCTGGCGGGCAGCCCAGGGCCGTCCGCCGTTGTACATCAACGCCACCAGCAGGGTCCCTTCGGGACGTCCCAGATAGCCCACCACCGTCGAGACCCGGCCGAGCGTGCCGGTCTTTGCCCGGACCACGCCGACCCCCGGGAAACCGCTGTTGAGCCGGTGCAGCGTCCCGGTGCCGTTAGCCGGGAGGAGCATGGGGAAGTTCCGCCCCGCCGGCGTGTTGGGGAACTTCGCCAGGTAGGTGACGAACGCCCGCGGCGTGACCCGATCGTCGAAGGAGAGCCCGCTCCCGTCCACCAGGTACACGCCGTCGCTGGAGCCGACCACCTGTCGCACGTGTTCGGT
Organism: Gemmatimonadales bacterium; assembly: GCA_038240915.1. GTDB lineage: Bacteria > Gemmatimonadota > Gemmatimonadetes > Gemmatimonadales > GWC2-71-9 > CAVVWJ01. The sequence continues at coordinate 6,673 of JBBRGH010000149.1, forward strand.
GAGGAGCGCGGGCGCATGGTCCCGGCCGCCCGCCCATTGGAGCAGGAGCTCGGCGCCGAGGTTGAGGCTCCGGCGGTTGATCTCGCTCGCCAGCGAATCGAGCGGCGGCGAGGAGACCTCCGCCAGCACCTGGGTGCCGCCGCTCGGCGGCGGCCCGATGAACGGGGACGGATTCCAGACGATGCCGGCCCGGCGGAGCGCGCTACCCCAGACGGCGCTCAGCACCGCCCGGGGCTCGCGGGTCACGGCGGTGAGCCGGCGCGGCGCGGCGCGGACACCGATCGTGCCGATGACCACCCAACCACCGTCCGCCCGGGCCCGAAGCGCCAGCCGCGAGCGGCGGCCTGACCGGGTCGCGGCCGAGACGCTGACCATCGAGTTGATGCCCTCGGGCGCGGTCTCGATCAGCCGGACCCGCTCGCCGACCCGCCGGCCCGGCTGGACCGTGATCCAGACGATGTTCTCGTGCAGCGTGAGCGGGCCGACCAGCGGGGCGAAGATCCGCCCCTGGTGCCGGGAGGACCAGGCCGCCGGATACACCGCGTTGGCGGGGCCGTTCGAGCTCTGCAGCTGGAGCGGGCCGGTCAGCCGCCGGACGCCTCCGCCCGCGAGTTGGAGAGCCAGATCGTACAGCGTCGGGCCCGACCCCTCGGCACGCTCGAAGGATGGATCGCCGTTCATCTCGATCGCCCAGCTGCCGACCCACTCGCCCGTGCTCGGCTCCAGC
>JBBRGH010000150.1:0-7363 GCA_038240915.1 Gemmatimonadales bacterium
AGGCTCGGCCGGTTCGAGCTGGCGCACCAGGGCACGCTCTTCCTCGACGAGATCGGCGACCTGAGCGGCGAGGCGCAGGCCAAGCTCCTGCGCACCCTGGAAACCGGCGAGCTGACCCGGCTAGGCGCCGAAAGCTCGCAGCGGGTGGACGTCCGGATCGTGTCGGCCACCAACCGGCGGCTGGAGGACGCGGTGGCCGACGGCGACTTCCGCGAAGACCTGTTCTTCCGTCTCAACGTTTTCCCGATCCGGCTGCCGCCGTTGCGCGAGCGGCTGGAGGACCTGCCCGCCCTGGTGAGCCACCTGGCCGAGCGGGTTCGGCCGCGCCAGGCGCCGACCTTCACGCCCGAGGCCCTCGAGGCCTTGGCGGGGTATGCCTGGCCCGGGAACGTGCGCGAGCTGGCCAATCTGGTGGAGCGGCTCAGCATTCTCTGCGGGCCGACGGTGGATGCCGGCGCGGTGCGCGACGTGCTCCGGGGCGGAGCCCCGCCGCCGCCGGCGCCGACCGCGCTCGGGCGCCCGCTGTCGGATGCGCTGGACGACTACGAGCGCGGGCTCCTCCGTACCGCCCTGACGCAGGCGGCCGGCAACATCGCCGAGACCGCCCGGCTGCTGCAGACCGACCGTGCCAACCTCTATCGCCGGCTCCGGCGGCTGGGCCTCGACCGGGACTAAACGGCCGAGCACCACTCTCCACTCTCGAGCTCCACATGCGACTCCTCGCCGGTGGCCTGCTGCTCCTGCTTGCGATGCCGCGCCTGCTCAGGGCGCAGGACAGCGTGATCGTCATCGATCCCGATCTTCCGCCGGGCGACTCGGCGGTCGTCCGCGGCGGGCCCGCGCCCGACGTCGTCTCCGAGCTGCTTGCCTTCTACAACGATAGCGCGACGACGCGGGTCCAGGGCGAAGTGAGCTTTCCCGCCGGCAGTGAGTTCTCCGGCCGACTGGCCATCTTCCGCGGCGCGCTCCGCCTGGCCGGCCGGATCCGGGGCGACGTCGTGGTCATCAACGCCACCCTGGACCTGCTGCCCGGCGCCGACGTCGAAGGCGACGTCCTGGTGGTCGGCGGCCGCCTGATCCGGAGCCCGGGCGCACGCCACGTCGGCCGGGAGCGGGTGCAGTGGGACGCGGCACCGGTGCTGCGCGACGCCGAGGGAACCCTGGTGTTGCGCGAGCGGCGCCGGCCGCTCAGCAACCTGGCCACGGCCCGGACCAGCTTCCAGACCGGACGGGTCCGAACCGAGCTGCTGCTCGCCACCGGCGGGACCTACAACCGGATCGAGGGCCTGCCGATCGTCTTCGGGCCGACCTTCGAGCTCCGGCCGTCCGCCGGGACGCTGGCCCGGGTGGACCTCCGCGGCATCCTCCGCACCGCGGGAGACGGATCACGGCTGAACGACGACTTCGGCTACGGCGCCCGGGCCGAGTTCCACTTTCCCGGCGGCGGTGTGAGCGGCCGGGGGTACAGCGAGGTGGCCGCCTTCGAGGACCAGCCGCTGTCGGCGGCCGAGAGTGGCTGGTCGGCGTTTCTGCTGCAGCGGGACCTGCGAGACTGGTTCGAGCGCCGCGGCGGCGGCGGCGCCGCCTGGGTGCAGCCCACCCGGACGCTCCGGGTGCAGTTGTCGCTGCGGCGCGACCACGAGAGCAGCGTGCGGGCCGCCGACCCCTGGTCCTTGCTCCGCAACAGCGATCGCTGGCGCCGCAATCCTCTGATCGACGACGGGCACTACTTCACCACCGGCGTCCAGGTCGACCTCGACACCCGAAACGACCGCGACCGCAGCACCACCGGCTGGCTGCTGCGGGCGCGGTACGAGCACAGCACCAGCGACGACATCGCACCCCTGGCGCTGCCCGAGACCATCCGCCCGCCGATCTCCACCGGCGGTGGCTACGCCTTCGACCGGCTCACCCTCGACCTCCGGCGCTACTCGCGACTCAGTCCGAGCCTGCGGGTCAACGCCCGGGTTCGCGCCGACGGCTGGATCGGCGGCGACCGGATGCCGGTCCAGCGGCGGGTCTCGCTCGGCGGACCCGACCTGCTGCCGGGCTACGGCTTCCGCGCCTTCACCTGCGCGCCCCGCCGCTTCGTCGATCCCTCCGACCCGGCGCTGTGCGACCGCTCGATCGCGGCGCAGCTCGAGGTTCGCACCCGGCTGGGGCTCAACCTGGGCTACCGCGCCCGCGACCGGGAAGGGGGCGCCGGCCGCTTCATCGGCATCGAGGAGGCCGATCTCGTCATCCTTGGCGACGCGGGCAAGGCCTGGCTGGCGGGCGATGGCCCCGGCCAGGTGCCCGCCAACCGGATCCCCTCGCTGCACGAGTGGAAGAGCGACGTGGGCGTCGGACTCGACGCCGGCCAGATCGGTGCCTACCTGGCGAAGAGCCTCAGCCAGGGCGAGCCGGTCCGGTTCATCGTCCGCCTCCAGCGCCGCTTCTAGGTGCGAGCGATGGTCCCGCGTCGACCGTCCGGACGGGGCCGGTGGCTGTTGGTCGCGGCCCTGGCCCTGGCCACGGGTGTGACGCGCTCGCAGACCGCCGCCGCCCAGGCGCCTCAGGCCGTGCGGCTGACCGTACGGCTGGCCGCCGACTCCGCCGCGGACGGCTCCCGGGTCCCCGTGGTCCGCTCGGAGAATCTGCTGGGCGACGGCCGCTGGGTCTCGGCCCTTCGCTCGGGGCTGCCCGTCCGACTGCACTATCGGGTCGAGGTGTGGCGTTCGCGGGGGGGCTGGTTCGATGCCTTCGAACGGCAGACGGAGTGGGACGTCGTGCTCCGGCACGAGCCGCTGCTCGACCAGTACACGGTGCTGACGCTGGTCGGTGGCCGGGTTCAGGAGCGGCGGTACGCCACCCTCGACGCGCTCGGCACGGCCCTCGCCTTCGCCTATCAGATCCGGGTGCGACCGGCGGCGGCGGGCCGCTACTACTACACGGCGTCCATGGAGATCACGACCCTGTCGGATTCCGACCTGGACGAGCTGCAGCGGTTTCTCGAGGGAGATCTGGGCGAGGTGGCCCAGGGCCAGGAGGGCGTGGGCGACGCGCTGGGACGGGGAGCGACCCGCTTTCTGCTTCGCCTGGCGGGTCTGCCGAGTCTGCGGCTCGAAGTGCGGAGCACGACCTTCGAGGTTCGCTGAGGCGGGTCCCGGCCGGTGCAGCGGGGCAAGCGGGGTTAGACCGTGCCTCCGAGGGCGCGGAGGGCTTCCTCGCCGTAGAACAGCTTGATGTACTTGGCCTGGGCCAGGGAAAGCCGGCGGACCGCCCAGGACAGGTGGACGAAGTGCGGCTCGCGGGGCGTGTGCAGGGGATGCATCCCGCACTCTTCCGGCAGATGATTGCCCTTCCGGGTGTTGCAGGAGCTGCAGGCGGTCACCACGTTGGTCCACTCGTTGTCCCCGCCGCGCGACAGCGGGATCAGATGGTCCCGCGTAAGACACTCCCGATGCCGCAGCTCCAGCTGACCCCGATGGCAGTACTGGCACCGGTAGCTGTCGCGGGCGAAGAGGAATGTATTGGTGACCTGGCGGCGAAAGCGGCGGGGGACGTGCACGAACTTGACCAGCCTGATGATGGCGGGTTTGGGAAGTGTGAGTCGTTCGCTTCGAACGACGTCGTTGGCGTCGGACTCGACGATCTCGGCCTTGCCCTCGATTACGAGGCGCAGGGCCCGACGGACCGGAACCATCGTCAACGGCTCGAACGAGGCGTTCAGCGCCAAGCACCGCACGCGAGGTTCTCCGCAGCGGAATGAGTGGAGGGGAACCACCGGCGGCATAGGCGGTTACGCCGCTGCTCGACCGGCCATTTCAAGCGTAATGCACCCTCCGTGGAGCGGCAAGGGAGGGAGTCGCGGCCGCTATTTCTTGACCAGGGCCTGAATCCGCTGGGCGATCGACTCCCGGAGCCGCTGGCTTCGGGTGATGATCAGCACCGTGTCGTCGCCCGCGATGGTGCCGATGATCTCGGCCCAGCCGGCCTGGTCGAGCGCCTCGGTGATCGCGCCCGCCGACCCGCTCGCCGTCTTGAGCACCAGCAGCGGGCCGACCCCGTCCACGCTCACCAGCAACGCGGGCAGGACCTGCGCCAGATCGGGCCGCACCGCCGCCCGGTGCGGATGGGTGTAGAACGCCCCGCCCTGAGGATCGGCCAGCTTCGCCAGCCCGAGCTCGCGGATGTCCCGCGAGAGGGTGGCCTGGGTTACCGTGAATCCTTCGGTGGCGAGGGCCTCGCGCAGGTCGTCCTGGCTCTCGATCCGCCGCTCCCGGACTACCCGCAGGATGGCGGCATGACGCTGGATTTTCACAGCGGTGGGCTAGTTCGGTACACGTCCCGTCCTCCGACAAAGGTGGCCAGCACGTCCCCCGGGCCGCTCGCCAGCACCTGCTCCTCGGGCGGGCCGGTCGCCCTCGCCCCGAGAACGACGCAGTCGGCCCACTTCCCCGGCACCAGCGTGCCGACTTCCGCCGCGAGGCCCAGGGCGCGGGCGGCGCCCCGGGTGCAGAGGTCCAGCGCGTCGGCCGCATCGAGGCCGGCCAGGACCCTCGCGGCGCGGGCGTCCGCCAGCAGATCCAGCACCCCCACGCTCATGACGGAATCGGTCCCCAGGCCCACCCGAAGGCCTGCTCCGAGCAGCCGGGCCAGGGGTGTCTCACCATGGCCGTGCGCCCGATTGGACAGCGGGCAGTGGGCCACGGCCGCCCCGGCGCGGGCCAGGATCACCACGTCGGCGGGGGACGCCTGGACCAGGTGGATGCAGAGCGTCCGCTCCGACAGGACGCCCTGGGCGTCGAGCCAGCCGACCGGGGTGTGCCCCAGTGGTGAGGGCAGCGGGATCGCGCGCCCGCGCCAGAAATCGGCGAAGGCGCCCGTTCCGGTGGCCAGCAGCGCCGTCTCGGCGGCCGACTCGGCCAGGTGCACCGCGATCGGCAGGCCGCTCTCGCGGGCCCAGGCGGCCGTGGCGGCGTACAGCGGCGCGCTCACCGTGTAGGGCGCGTGGGGCGAAACCCCGAGCCGGACCCGGCCGCCGGCGAACCGGCCCAGGCGCTCGACGGCCTGCTGAAGTCCCACCAGACTCTCGCGACACTGGTCGGGATGAGGTCCGAAGACCTCGTGGTAGACGATGCCCGAACCGCCCGCCTCGGCCAGCGCTTCGATCACCGCGCCGGAATCGCCGGTGTCGGCAATGGTGGTCACGCCGGCCGCCCAGCAGTCGGCCAGGCCCTGCCGCGCCGCGGCGAGGAACGCCGCCGGATCGCGAGCCGCCTTCTGCGCCCGCACCCGGCGAATCCAGCCGGCGAAATCGAGCTCCGGCGGACCAGCGTCGAGCCCGGTGAGCTCGAGGTGCGTATGCGCATTGATCAGCCCGGGAAGCAGCAGCGCATTGCCGAAATTCTCGGCCGGGGCGTCCGCCGGGCGCGGCACGCTCTGGTCCGGCCCGACCGCGACGATCCGGCCGTTGGCCCCGATCAGGACCGCGCCGTGCTCCACCGCCCGGCCCTCGATCGGGAGGACCCACCGCGCGGCCAGCCGGCGGGCCCGCATGCCTAGCGCGACGTGTTCGGCGCCGGGCCCGAGCCCCCCATCACCCCGGTGGACGTGCCGCCTGGCGGAGGCGCGACGGCGGCGCCAGGCGTCGGCGCGGGCGGCCGGGCCATGCCCGGTGCCAGCGGGGCCGTCGGCGGCGGCGAGCCGTCGGGAGCGGGCCCGGTCCCGCCGAGGGGACCGGTGCCGCCCACCGCGCCGAAGGGCGAATGGATCGGGCAGAACGCCGTCGGCTCGGTGCCCGGAATGAACGACTCGATGTAGTGCACGTCCTTGGGACAGAACGGCGTGGCCTTGTAGCCGGTGGTCTTGTCGATGTCCAGCGCCGTGAGGCCGTCGGGCCGGGGCCACGGCGCCGGAATGGCGCGCCGCTCGTAGATCTCGCGCATCAGCGCGGTCCAGGCCGGCGCCGCGAGCACGCCGCCCTGCGCGTTGGCCTTAATCTTCCTGGGCTGGTCGAAGCCGAGCCAGATCCCGGTGACGAGATCGGGGGTGAAGCCGATGAACCAGACGTCGTAGCCGTCGTTGGTGGTGCCGGTCTTGCCGCCGGCGGGGAAGTTGATCCGGGAGCCGACCGAGCCCACCGCCGTGCCGTGGCGGACCACGTCGCGCAGCGCGTCGGTCATGAGCCAGGCGTGGTCGGTGTCCATCACCTGCACCGAGCGGACCTGCGGCTGCCAGAGGATCTTGCCCGCGCGGTCTTCCACCCGGAGGATGCCGTTCGGGATGGTCCGGGTGCCCAGGTTGGCGAAGGTGGTGTAGGCGGCGATCATCTCGAGGGGGATCACGTCGGCGGAGCCGATGTGGATCGATGGATAGGGCGGCACCCGGGTGGTGATGCCGAACTTGGCCGCTTCGCTGATGACCGCGTCCTCACCCAGCTCCATCCCCAGCTTGATGGCGATGATGTTGCGCGACATGTAGAGCGCGCGGCGGATCGTCATCGGCCCGTCGAACTCGAGGTCGTAATTCTGCGGCGCCCAGGGCGTGGTGTCGGTGGCGATCTCGACCGTCAGCGGATCGTCCACCATCACGTGGGACAGCGGGTACCCGGCCTCGACCGCGGTGGCGTAGACGATCGGCTTGAAGGTCGAGCCCGGCTGGCGGAGCGCCTGGGTGGCGCGGTTGAACTTGCTGTCCTCGAAGTCGCGGCCGCCGATCATCGCCCGGATGTTGCCGGTCTTGGCGTCGAGGGTGACGACCAGGCCCTGCAGATAGGGCGTGGTGGTCTTGCTGCCGTTGTCGGGCGTGTCGGCCCGCGAGTCCAGATACTGGCGGTACGTCGGCCAGGTGAACTTGCCGTCGGCCCCGCTCTCGATGGCCTCCAGCCGGGCCTCGAGCGCCCGCTCGGCGGCCTGCTGGGTATCGAGGTCGAGCGTGGTGTAGATCCGGTAGCCCGACTTGTAGAGATCGGCTCCGAAGCGGGCGTCGAGCTGCTGGCGGACGTACTCCACGAAGTACTCGGCGACGCCGCTGAAGTCGGAGTGCGCGCTCAGGAGCAGCGGGTACGCCTTCCACCGCTCGGTGTCCTCCGCGGAGAGGAGCCCGTTGTCCCGCAGCAGGTTGAGGATCGTGTTCCGGCGCTGGACGCTGAGGTTGGGATTCTTGCGCGGGTTGTAGCGGGATGGCGCCTTGGGAATGGCGGCGAGCGTGGCCGCCTCGGCGACGTTGAGGTCGCGGACCGACTTGCCGAAATACCGCTGGGACGCGGACTCCACCCCGTAGGCCCGATTGCCCAGGTCGATCTGATTGAGATACAGCTCGAGGATCTTGTCCTTGGAGTACTTGGCTTCGATTTCCCGCGCGACGTGCGCCTCGCGCA
>JBBRGH010000151.1:0-7360 GCA_038240915.1 Gemmatimonadales bacterium
ACCGAGGGCTGGCCGAGGTGCCCAGTAGCCGGCTCCTCGTGGCCACCGCGCGGCTGATCAGCGGCGGCATCGACCCGGCCCGGGCCAGCCGGGTCGCCCTGATGGCGCCGCTCACCGACGACCCCGATCTGCTCGCGGCCATCGGCGACCTCATCACAGCCAGCCTCTGAGCCGTGGCCGAGCCCGAAGACGTGATCGCCGAGGGCGCGCTGGTCGCCACCCGGGTGGTCCGGGAGCTGTGGGCCCGGCAGACCGCGGGCGCGATGGAGACTCCGCCACGACTCCAGGACCTTCGCCGCCGCCTGGAGTTGTTCGTCGCGGCCTTATTCCCTGACGCCCAGGAGATCGGGGTAGCCGACCCGCCTGCGCCACTCAGTCTCCTCGCCCGACTGACCCGCCGGCGAACCTCCCATCTGTACAGTCGCGCCGCCCTTTCCTCCACCGACGGTCAGCGGATCAGGCTCCCTGGCTCGCTCGATCGTCTCCCCGCATCGGCTGTTCTCGGCCGGTACCAGCTGCTGGCGCTGGAGCAGGCGTTCCGCGCGTCGCGCGGTACCATGGCGTCCGTGCCCGCCTCTGATCCGCTGCTTCGCGACCTCTACCTGCTGGCCGAGGCCGCCGCGGTCGACTCCCTTCTCGTCCGGATGCTCCCCCGGCTTCGCTCGGCGCTACGGCAGGCCCGGCTGGAGGCGGACGAGTCGAGTCCGTTCACCCCCGGAGCGTCTCGCCAGGAGCGGGCAATGGAGACGCTCGTCCAGGCCCTGCTCACAGCAGATCCCGCCACGCCGCCAGCGCCCTTCATCGTTGCGGAGACACCGGACGCCTCCCGTCGCTGGGCGGCGGAACAACGCGCGGGGCTGATGCAGCTGGCGGGCCCGTACCGGGGGATGGCACCGGTACCGCTCTGGGGCGCCACCGCCGCGGCGCCCGAGGCGCCAGCGACCGCCGGCCCCGGAGCCGCGGAGGAGCCACCACCACCCGGCCGTGGCCGGACGCTCCCGCGTCGGCCGAGGGTCCGCGACGCGGGCGAGGAAGAAGACGACGCGGAACCGGGCACCTGGATGGTGCGGGCCGATGATCTGCAGGAAAAGGCCGAGGATCCGGCCGGGCTCCAGCGCCCCGCCGATCGGGACCAGCAGGCGGACCCGGGCGAGCTGGCGGATGCGCTGTCCGAGCTGCGGGAGTTGCGGCTGGTTCGCTCGCCGGAAGCGGTGCGCGAGGTCCTGGTCGGCGAGGACCCGATCCGGCGCGGCCCCGGGCTCGAGGGCGCGCCTCAGGCGACCGGCATTGCCTATCCGGAGTGGGACTGGCGGGCCGGCGCATACCGGCCCCGCGGCGCGATCGTACGGGAGCGGGCGGGCGAGGAGGGTGATGAGGCGTGGGTGGACGTGACGCTCCGTCGTCACGCCGCGATGGTCCGCGGTGTCCGCCGGGACTTCGAGCGGCTCAGGCCACGCCGGACGACCCTCAGGCGACAACCGGACGGAGCCGACCTCGATGTCGACGCGGTGGTGGCAGCCTTTGCCGATCGCCGAGGCGGCGGGGTGACGGATGACCGGTTTTACATCGATACCCGTCCACTCCGGCGTGACGTCGCGATCGCGCTGCTGGTCGATGCGAGTGCCTCGACCGATGGTTGGGTCTCAGGCAACCGGCGGATCATCGATGTGGAGAAGGAGGCCCTGCTCATCGTGGGCGAGGCCCTCGCGGCGCTCGGGGACCCGTACGCGATCCTCTCCTTTTCCGGCCAGGGGCCCGCCCGTGTCGATATCCGGATCGTCAAGCGGTTCGATGAGCCCGCGGGGCCGGCGGAGGTCCGCCGTCGTATCGCCGGGCTGGAACCGGCGGGCTACACCAGGGCCGGCGCGGCCATCCGGCACGCCACCATCGGCCTCATGCGCCAGGCGGCGCGCCACCGGCTGCTGTTGCTGCTGTCCGATGGCCGACCGAATGATGTGGACCAGTACGAGGGGCGCTACGGGATTGAGGACACCCGGGTCGCCGTGGCGGAGGCGCGGCTGCAGGGGCTCTGCTGTTTCTGCCTGACCGTGGACCGTGAGGCCCCTCGCTATGCGAGCCGGATCTTCGGCCGGAACTACGCGGTCCTGTCCCGCGTGGAGCGGCTTCCGACGGTCCTGACGGCCCTGCTGCGCGATCTGATGCAAGGCTGACCGATTCGAGCTAGCCCGTCGAAGGGCACAGTAAGCCGGGCTCGGGCCCAGGGTGAACAACCGTGGGCCTGGCATCCCGAGGTCTGGTGAGCGAGGCGAAGGGATTCGGGGGTGAGCGAGTAACTGTGAATTACTCGCGGCCTGATCTGGCGGAGGTGATTGCTCCGGTGGTCGCGCACTCCACACTGGTTCGAGCCCAGGAGGGGCTTCGCCTATTTGCGGGTGCGTGAATGCACTGTGTAAAGGCGCCTAGCGCACATGAACCGGCACGCTCACGGTCGGCGGCGGGGCGGACGCCGGCGGTGAGTTCGACGGCGGCATTGAGTCGGGCGGCGGCGGTCCGCCGGCTGCCGGAGGAGGTGCAGGCGGTCGAGGCACCGGCCCGAACGTGAGCGTCAGCTCCTCGGCGCCGGCCGGGGTGTACTCGAAATCGTAGATCTCCCCGGGTTCGAACACCAGGACCGCGGCTCGGAGGGCACGTTGCGACGGAGGGAGCGGGTACCCGTCCTTGGCCACCGGGCGCCAGCTGACGGGCGTGTCGCCGGCATTCAACGAGACCTGCAGCGGCATGTCGCCGGCGAGATCGAAAAGCCGCAAACGATAGCGCGTGCCGGCCCGTAAGTTCATCGCTTCCGGCCTGGTCTTCCCGTTCATCACGAAGCTCGGATCCGGGCCGAAGACCGGATTGGTGCCCGTGCCCGCGGTACCGAAGAACAGAACCTTGTCGGTCTCCGGATCGAAGTGCTCGCCGGGCTCCAGCACGACGATCGGCCCGTACAGGCCGCTGCCCATCTGCATCGCTTCGTTGAAATGCGAGTGGTACATGAACGAGCCGGCGCGCGGCGGCGTCCAGCGGACGGTGAGCGAATCGCCCGGCGCAATGGACGGCAGGATGGAGTGTCCCGATCCGCTCCACCCCGGCACGCCATCGGGATAGCTCTCGAGCTCGATGCCATGCCAGTGGACGGCGGCGGGCTCTTCGGACCGGTTGACGACCGTCACCGCTACGCGCCGGCCCCGCTCGAGCAGCAGCATCGGTCCCGGGACCGGCAGGGCAGTCGTGTCCGCGGCCTCGGGTGTGCCGTCCACGACGTAGGACATCCCCGGCTGCGACCCGTAGACGTTCGCCTGCTCACGCTGGACGATCCGGATGGCCCGCGGCGGATCCGTCGGCGTCGGATTCGCCCCCCTCGGCGCGATGCTGATTCCCATCACGAGCCCGAACATCTGGTGCGGACGGTCGGACATGTGATGGTCCAGCATGCCCATGTCCAGCATCCCATTCTCGGTGTCCAGCGCGACGAGCTTCGAGAGATGCGTGGCGTAGTGGCAGTGGTAGATCCAGTTCCCCGGCCGATCCGCCAGCCAGGACAGCGACATGGTGCCGAACGGGTGGAGGACCTCCGTCACGCCCATGCGCCGCTGGTCGGGGCTGTAGAGCGAGTCGGTCGCGCCGTTGCCCTTCGACTCCGTCCGAAAGTAGAAGCCGTGCAGATGCATGGGGTGATCGAGCTCGGTGAAATTGACCACCCGCCAATGGACCGAGTCGCCCTGCACGTACGTGAGCCGCTCGGTGTGCGGCCAGGACAGCCCGTTGATCGCCATGGTGCACCGGCCCAATCCCGACGGGCTCTTCGGGGCGACGGCGCACCACCACGAGAGCGCCAGGATGCGGTCATGCGCCTTCCGCGGCGCATTCGGCGGATCGACGACGATGACGCCGTCGAGCTGCATGTCCTCGACCAGCCGGATGCCGATCGGATCCACCCCGCGCTTGGCATAGTAGTAGTACGTCCCCGGCGCCTCCGCCTTGAACTCCAGCGGCGCCGAGCCCTCGACGGGGATGACCACGGAGTCCGGCTGTCCCTGAACCCTGCCGAATCCGTAGACCGTCAGCGGCCGATCGAGCCGGTTCCGGACCGTGGCGTGGATCTCGGTCCCCAGCGGGATGCGGAGTACCGGCCCGGGCGTGGACAGTGCCTTGCCCGCCTCTCCGAACGCCGCCACGTCGAGTGCGCGACCGCTGTCCCCCTCGGGCCGCCACACGCCGGTTCGCGCTTCGAGCGCGACCGTCAGTACACCGTGCTCGAGCCTGCCGGCGGATCGGCGGTTGTCGTTGGGGAGAATGCGATCGGCGGCCGGCGGCCTGGCCGGCGCGGTCGCGAGCGAGCCAAGAGCGACCAGCGCCGTGTAGCTGACCAATCTCGACATGGTGGCAGACCCCGGGTGGGTGGACGGAGGACTGAAGCGCTGGCACCAATGACTTGGGTTGCGTCAAAGGTCGGCCAGGACTGATCGGTTGAGAGGGTGTGACAACAAGATGGAGCGGAGGACGGTGGCTGGCTAGGGGGAACCAGGCACGCCAGGCAAGGGGCCGCCCCAAAGCCGGAATCGGGAGACCGCGGTCGCACCTGACGCTTTCAGAACTTGCTGAATTCACAGGGCGTTAGTCCTGGTGATTCACAGGTGATTCGGGTGTGACCGCCGGCCGTATCCTTGGCCCGTCACGAAAGCGGCACGCCCGACTCACGCGCACCGGGACCCCGGTCCCAGGAGAATCACAATGCTCTTTCGCAGATCGCAGCACCCGATGCTCCGGCCGTTCCGCGCCGGGCCTCCGCGGCTTCTTGTCCTAGCCATGTCCCTGGCGCTCGGCGCCTGCGACAGCGCCGAAAGCCCTGACGGAGCGGATCACCTTCATCTCGTACCGCGACCCCGGCACTCCCAACGTTGCCAACGGCAACGTCTACAAGATCGACCCCTGGAGCCATAAACGAGGTTCGCGTCACCAGCTCGTTCGACAACGACTATGCGCCGAGCTGGTCGTACGACAACAAGCGCATCGCGATGGTCCGCTACCGGTGGGACGGCAACATCGGCCATGACGACATCTACATGGTCAATGCCGACGGCACCAATGGCCACTGGGTACGGTCCGAGCCGTCCCCTTGGCACCTGTTCGACCCCACCTGGTCCCCTGACGGGTCCCGCCTCGTGCTGACCGTCTGGTGGTCCCCCAACTGGTATTTGGCCACGATGGACGTAGCCAACGCCAACATCCAGATCATCAGCCCGGGCACGGGGGGATTCGTGGGCAGCCGGCCTGCGTACAATAAGGCCGACACGAAGATGGTCTATGTCGGCCCCAACTACAGGACCGTGGAGCAGATCAATGCGGACGGATCCGGACACAAGGTCCTTTACACATCAGCGAGCGGTGCGGTCGACCATCCGACCTTCTCTCCGGATGGGACGAAGATCGCTTTCGAGAAGGGGTCGATCCCGGGCAATACGGACATCTTCGTCAAGAATCTGTCCGACGGCACCGCCAAGCGCCTGACGTGGTCTACGGCCGCCGATCGCAACGCGACCTGGTCACGCGACGGCTCCAAGATTGCGTTCTCGAGCGAGCGGTCGGGGACGGCTCAGATCTGGACCATGAACTCCGCCACAGGCGGGAGCCTCCTGCGGATCACGCATACCACCACGCCTGAGCGATACCCGTCGTGGTCGCCCTAGCCGCGGGTTGATGAGCGAGCCCGGGAGGGGGGCAACTCGAGGCGCGATGGCTGCTTGGCAGCCATCGCGCCGCTGCTTATTTGCGGCGGCTCTGTGAATACGGCGTCAGTCGCTCAGGACGCCCACGGACGGGCTGTCCTACAGTGCGGGGGAAATCCGAGTACAGGGAAAGGCCATTCATCCCGCCCCCAACCCTGAGGCCGTATATGGTCCCCCTTTCCTGCCGGATCACCCTTGCCGCCGCGGTGATCCTGGCTGCCGCGTGCAGCTCCACGGAGTCGCCGACCGCGCCAGATCTCGCCAAGGTGGGGACCAGCGGCTCCCAGTTCGCGGCCACCCCGACTGCCGTGGAATTCGATTGGCCGCCGGGGGGCTCCCAGGTCATCACCGTGACGGTCCAGTACCTTACCACCGTCACGGCTTCCAGCTCGAACACGGGATGCGCCACGGTCTCGCCCGCCAGCACGCCCACCAGGAAACCCAAGGGCAGCTCTGCCTACGTCGCCACTTTCACCGTGGTCGCCGCCGGGGAGGGCACCTGCGCCATCAGGCTGGCGGACAAGAACGGCAAGTCGACGACGGTGCAGGTGAGGGTGCTGCCGCCGTTGCCCGACCGGATCGTCTATACCTCGGACCGGGATGGAGGCTCCGACATCTTCGTGATGGACCTGGATGGCTCGCATCCGACGCAGCTCACCGCCACGGCCGACCAATACGACATCTTTCCCGTGCTCTCGCCGAACGGCCGCAGGATCCTGTTCTACAGTGTCGTGGGTGACATCAGCACCCTCACGCTGATGGGGGTGGACGGCACGGGTCGAGTCGCGCTGCCCCTGCCGGCGAACGCCAAGGTCTCGACCTTCTCGCCCGACGGCAAGCGGCTGGCATACTCGGCTCTGGTGGATTCCTGGACCCGGATCTTCACCTCCGATCTGACCGGCGCCAACCCCGTCCAGCTCACCAGCGGCAGCGATTTCCCGTCGGAAGCCGACCCCTCGTGGTCCGGTGCGTTGCCCGGGCGGATCGCCTTCGTCCGGGAAGCGCCACGCACGATCTGGATCATGAACGCCGATGGTTCCGGCCAGCTCCAGCTGATGCCCGACAACGACCCGTTGTTTCACCAGCTGCCCTCCGTGGCACTCTCGCCTGACGGGGAGTGGGTCGCCTTCAGCTGTCAGCCGTTGGCGCACGTCGACGACATCTGCAGCATCAAGGCGGACGGCACCGGCACGGCGCAGGTGCTCACCGATGCCGTCGGGGACGACCGGAACCCCCGCTGGACCCGGGACGGCCGGATCGTCTTCACCAGCGAGCGGGACGGCAACCAGGAGATCTATGTCATGAACGCGGACGGGACCGGGCAGACGAACCTGACCAACAGCCCGGCGAACGAATCGAGCGTCGGTCCGCTGTTTTAGGACGGCCTTCCCGCAGGCACGGGCTCCCGGGGATCATCCCGCCGCCCGCTCTTTCAGATGTCCTCCGAGCCGCGCCGCCAGCGCCACGATCGTCAGCGTCGGATTGGCATATCCCCCACTCGGAAACACCGAACTCCCCGTCACGAACAGATTCGTCGTCCCATGCACCCGCCCATGCTCGTCCACCACGCCTTGCCCAGGCGCGACGTGCATCCGGGTCGTCCCCATGTGATGCTTCCCCCCTTCCAGCGC
>JBBRGH010000152.1:0-7295 GCA_038240915.1 Gemmatimonadales bacterium
GAACCCGTAAGTGCGCCCAGCCATCCTCGTTCTGCTGCTGGCGTGGGCCCCGGTCGCGGCCAGCGCACAGTCGTCGCAATTCGGCGTTCGCGGGCTGGGCATGCCGGGGCGCTCGCTCAGCACCTTCGCCTTCGGGACCGGCGGGGCCTTCGGCATCTTCGACCCCGCCTAGGGGCTCAACCCGGCCGCGCTCGGGCGGATCACGGCGCTCTCGGCCGGCCTGAGCTCGCTGCAGGACTTCCGCCACGTCGAGAACCCGGCCGGGACCCGGTCGCTGCGGGAGACGCGCTTCCCCTTCATCTCCGTGGCCGGACCGATCAAGAAATATCCCGGCGTGCTGGGGATCAGCTTCTCCAACTACACCAGCCGTGACTTCACCCTGGCCACCGCCGACACCGTCGTCCTCCGCGACGTGCTGGTGCCCGTGAGCGACACCTTCTCCTCCCCCGGCGGGCTCAGCGATCTCCAGTTTGCCGGGGCGTACCGGGTGCACGACACCTGGATCTTCGGCGGCTCGCTCCACGTGATCACCGGCTCCAACCGCCTCCGGTTCCGCCGGGCCTTCGCCGATACCAGCTACCAGTCCGCCACCCAGCGCTCGGAGCTGTCGTACGCCGGGATCGGCGTCTCCCTCGGCCTGGTCCGGAACTTCGGCCCGGGGTTCAGCGTGGCCGCCACGGTCCGCTCGGACGGGCACGTCAACGTGGACCGCGACTCGGCCCGGGTCTCCACCATCGACCTGCCGTACACCTTCGGCCTTGGCCTTCGCTGGCGGCCGGGCCCGCGGCTCGACCTGGCCAGCCAGGTGCAGCTCAAGACCTGGTCCGGCGCCAACAGCGACCTCCTGGCCCAGGGCGGCACCGGCTCGGACAACACCTTCGAGGTCGCCGTCGGCGGGGAGTTCACCCCCGACCCGCGCCGGCCCACCCGCCGTCCGCTCCGCTTCGGCGCCCACTACGGCAGCCTGCCGTTCTCCCTGGTCGAGGGCGAGCAGCCCCACGAGTTCGGCGTCTCGGTCGGCACCGGGATCCGGTTCGCCCAGGAGCGGGCGGGTGTGGACCTCGGGCTGGAGCATGTCTGGCGCGCGGCCGGCGCCTATTCCGAGCGCTCGTTCCTGCTCAACCTCGGGATGTCCGTCCGGCCATGACCGCCTATGTTTCGGGGCCCTGACCCGGTGAGCCCATGAAGCGTGTCTACATCGAGACCTACGGCTGCCAGATGAACGTCGCCGACTCCGAGCTCATGTTCGGGGTGCTCGGACGCGAGGGCTATCTGCGGGCGGACGACCCGGCGGAGGCCGACGTCATGCTGGTGAACACCTGCGCGGTGCGCGACAACGCCGAGCAGCGCGTGATCGGCCTGATGGGCGAGCTGCAGCGCCACAAGCGCCCGGGCGACGTGCTCGGCGTGGTCGGCTGCATGGCCCAGCGCCTGGGACCGGCGCTGCTGGCCCGAGTGCCGAAGGTGGACCTGGTCGTGGGGCCGGACGCCTACCGCAACCTGCCGGCCCTGATCGGCCTGGCAACGCAGGGCCAGCGAGCGAGCGACGTCGAATTCCGCGACTGGGAGCACTATGAGGACGTCCCGCCGGCGCGGGAAAAGAGTCCCACGGCGTTCGTCACGGTACAGCGCGGCTGCGATTACCGCTGCACCTTCTGCATCGTCCCGTTCACCCGCGGCCCGGAGCGGAGCCGGCAGTTGGCGGACGTGGTGCGCGAAGTCGAGACCGTGGTGGCGGCGGGGACCACGGAGGTCACCTTGCTGGGGCAGACCGTCAACAGCTATCACGACGGCCAGGCGGATTTCGCCGACCTGCTCCGCGCCGTCGGCGCGGTCGAGGGCATCCGGCGCCTCCGCTTCACCAGCCCGTACCCGACCGAGTTCACTCCCCGCGTCATCGAGGCCATGGCCTCGACGCCGGCCGTGTGCGAGCACGTCCACCTGCCGGTCCAGAGCGGGTCCGACGCGATCCTCCGGCGCATGCTCCGCCGCTACACCCGGGCGCGCTATCTCGAGGTGATGGCCGGGCTCCGGGCCGCGGTTCCCGGCATCAGGTTCTCCACCGACCTCATCGTCGGCTTCCCCGGCGAGACCGACGCCCAGTTCGAGGAGACCCTCTCCCTGGTCCGCGATGCCGATTTCGACGACGCCTACACCTTCAAGTATTCGGTCCGCGAGGGCACGCCTGCCGTCCGCCTCCACGACCACGTGCCTGATGACGTCGCCTCGGCGCGGCTGGAGCGCCTCATCGAGGTCGTCCGGGCCAATGCCCGCCGGAAGAACGTGGCCCGGGTCGGCCAGGTGCATGAGGTGCTGGTCGAGCGGCCCGCGCGCCGGGGCGGCCTCATGCTGGGACGGACCCGCACCAATCAGCTCGTGCTGCTCGACCTGCCCTCCACCGCGGCCGGCGAATACCATACCTGCCGGCTCACCGGCACCACCGGCTCCACCTTTACCGGAGCGGTCGTCATGCCCGCACTGGCGGTCCTGTGATTCACAACCTCGCGGAGGAGCACGTCCAGGCCTCGTACGAGTCCCTGCGGCAGAACTTCCCCGCCTTCTGCGGCTGCGACATCTGCCGCGACGACGCGATGGTGTACGCGCTCAATCGGGTGCCGGCCCGCTACGTCTCCAGCCTGCAGGGCTCGGTCATCACCGAAGTCAACCTGGAGAAGGATCAGAGCCGGGCGGCCATCGACGTCGCCATGATGGACGGGCTCCGGCGGATCTCGCTCTCGCCGCGCTGCGGCGGCAAACGGAACCCGGGCGCCCGCTAGCCTCCACCGGCGGCCGCGCGCGATGACGCCGCGGCCGGCCATCCTGCTCACGCTGGCGTACGGGGCCGGTCTTGCGACCGGCCTTCTGCATTTCGGGAGCCCGGGAGGCGCGTTCCTGGTCCTCGGCGCGGGCCTCGCCTGGGCCGCGGCCACACGGCGCCCCGTCCCGTTCCTGCTCGCCGCCGCCGCGTGCCTCGGGCGCGGAAGCAGCGAGTTGGCCTGGATGACCGATCGCGCGACCTGCGCCGCCCGCCTGCCCGCGGGCCGGCTCACCCTGACCGTCCGGTTGCTGGAGCCGGCGCCGGTGGAAGGCGGCCGTCTCGACCTGCGGCCGGTGGCCGCCGGCTGCGGCGGTCCCGTCGCGGCGCGCTGGCCAGGTGGTGACCCGCGGCCGGCCGGCACCGTCACCCGGGTCGCGGCCGCCTGGGTGCCGCGGCCGGGCACCGCCGGACGCGCGGGCGGGCTGCTCGTCGTCGGCGGCGCCGGCCCGGGCAAGGGATCGCCCACACTGACCGAGCGGCTCCGGACCACCGTGGCCGGGGCCAGCGCCCGGCTGTACGGCGCCCGCGCTCCCCTGGTGGACGCGCTCATGCTGGGGCGGCGCGGTGGTATCGATCCAGAGCTCCAGGATCAGTTCGCCCAGTCGGGACTGGTGCACCTGCTCTCGATCTCCGGCTTTCACGTCGGCCTGATCGGCGCCTGGATCTTCCTGCTGACACGGCTGCTCGGCGCCAGACGGGAGACCGCGGTGATGCTCGCGGCCGCCGTGAGCACCGCCTACGTGGCCTTCCTCGGCTGGCCGGCCCCCGCCACCCGGGCGGCCGCGCTGGCGATGGTGCTCGCCCGGTGCCGGGTGCGCCAGCGCCACGTCCGGGGCGACGAGCTGCTGGCCGCCACCTGCCTCGCCGTGCTGCTGGGCGATCCCTGGGCCGCGCTCGATCTGGGCGGCTGGCTCTCGGCCGGGGCGCTCTGGGGCGCCTCCCGCTTCAGCCGGTGGAGTGACGCGGCGCTGGGCCGGAGCGTCGGCTGGTGCACGCTGGGCTCGTCGGTCGGGGCCACGCTGGCCACCGCACCCATCACCGCCTGGGCCCTCGGCACGGTCGCCCCGGTGGGGATCCTGCTCAATTTCGCGGCGATTCCGATCGCGGCGGTGGCGGTGCCGGGCGTGCTGCTCAGCCTGTTGGTCGAGCCGCTGGCGGCGCCGCTGGCGCGGCCGTTCGCGGCCGGCGCGGGGCTGTTGTTGCAGCTGCTCGAAATGGTGGCACGGCTCGGCGCCGCGATCCCGGGCGGGCACCAGCTGCTCCAGGCGGGAAGTCCGGCCGATGCCGCGCCCTGGCTTGCCGCACTCGGCGCCGGCCTCTGGATCACGGCCAGCCGGACGACCGTGCGCGAGTCGGCCCGTCGCGGCGGCTGGGCAGTGACCGCGGTGGTGTGGCTGGGACTGGCGCGCGGGTCGCTGGCCGGCGTGGCTGACGGAGGCCGAAGCCTCACGTTACATTTTCTGGACGTCGGGCAGGGGGATGCAGCCGCCATCCGCACCCCGGGCGGGCACTGGATCCTGGTGGACGCGGGCCCCGCCGGCGAGGGCGCCGATGCCGGCCGGCGGGTGGTGGCGCCGTTCCTCCAGCGGCACGGGGCGCGGTCGCTGTCACTCGCGGTCGTCTCCCACGCCCACGCCGACCATCTCGGCGGCCTGCCGTCGGTGTTGGCCCGGATCCCCGCGGGACTGGTGCTCGAGCCCGCCGCGGACGTCGCCGACTCGCGCTACACCCGATTTCTGGAGCGCCTCCTGGCCGAGCGCGTGCCCTGGCATCCGGCGCGCCTGGGCGACCGGTTCGAACTCGACGGCCTCCGTGCCACCGTGCTGCACCCGGTGCCCGGCTGGTCCGGCTGGGGCGAGGACGTCAACGAGGACTCGCTCGTCCTGCTGATGGAGTATGGCGACTTCCAGGCCCTCTTCGCCGGCGACGCGGGCTTTCCCGCCGAGGCCGACATGCGGGGACGGCTCCGGCGGGTGGACCTGCTCAAGGTGGGCCACCACGGCAGCCGGGGCAGCACGGGCGACGACTGGCTCGCCGCGCTCGCGCCCACGGTGGGCGTGATTTCCCTCGGCCGGAACGACTACGGACATCCCGCGCCCGCCACGCTCGCCCGGCTCCGGACCCACGGGGTGGTGGTGCACCGGACCGACCTTGAGGGGACCATCACCGTCGTCACCGACGGCCGGACCATGACCGTGCGGTCGCGGGCAGGAAGCACGACATACGATGTGCGGTAGGCGGATGGCTCACTGACACCCGGGGGATGCGTGCAGACGTCGGTCACGACCATCGAGCGGTTCATTCTCGACCAGGAAGACCGCTACCCCGAGGCCACCGGGGAGCTGTCCAATCTCCTGTACGACATCGCGCTGGCGGCCAAGATCATCGCCGCCTCCATCCGGCGGGCAGGCCTGGTCAACATCCTCGGCAAGCACGGCTCCGAGAACGTGCAGGGGGAGGAGCAGCAGAAGCTGGATGTGCTGGCCAACGAGACCATCAAGAACTGTCTCAAGCACACCGGCCGGGTCTGCGTGATGGGCTCGGAAGAGGACGAGGACATCATCCCGGTGCCCCCCGAAAGCGCCGTCGGCAAGTACGCGGTGCTGTTCGATCCCCTGGACGGCTCCTCCAACATCGATGTCAACTCCGCCGTCGGGACCATCTTCAGCATCCACCGCCGGCTCAGCATGGAGGGCCGCGGCACCGTGGCGGACGTGCTCCAGCCGGGCTGCCACCAGGTGGCCGCCGGCTACGTGATGTACGGCTCCAGCACCATGCTGGTGTACACCACGGGTCAGGGGGTGCACGGGTTCACCCTCGATCCGACCATCGGCGAGTTCCTCCTCTCGCACGAGCGGATCGTGACGCCGCGGATCGGCACCTACTACAGCGTCAACGAGAGCAATTTCGGCCGCTGGGACCGGGCGGTGCAGTCGGCCGTCCGGGGACTCAAGGGCGATATTCCCGATGGCGTGAAGCCCAAGAACAGCCGCTACATCGGTTCGCTGGTGGCGGACTTTCACCGCAACCTGATCAACGGCGGCGTGTTCCTCTATCCGGCCGACAGCAACAACCCGAGCGGGAAGCTCCGCCTGCTCTACGAGGCCAGCCCGATGGCGTTCATCGCCGAGCAGGCGGAGGGGAGTGCTACCGACGGAGTCAACCGGATCCTCGACATCGTGCCCGGCCAGCTGCACCAGCGCACGCCGCTGGTGATCGGCAGCCGGGAGGACGTCGGCTTCGTGGCCGACACCATCCGCCGCGTCAGCAGTTCCGCCCGGGTGAGCGGCGCGATCTCCCAGCCGGCGCTGTGAGCGCGCCGGTCTACGGCCCCGCCGACTGGGCCGGCGACCCCGCGCGCGACCTCGGCCGCCCGGGCGAGTTCCCCTTCACCCGCGGCGTCTACCCCGACATGTACGCGGCCCGCCTCTGGACCATGCGCCAGTACGCCGGGTTCGGCACCGCCCAGGAGACCAACCGCCGCTTCCGCCAGCTGCTGGCCGCCGGACAGATGGGGCTCTCCACCGCGTTCGACCTGCCGACCCAGATGGGCTACGACTCCGACCACCCGATGGCCCAGGGCGAGGTCGGGCGGGTCGGGGTGGCGATCGACACCGTGGACGACCTGGCCGATCTCTTCCTCGAGATTCCGCTCGACCGGGTCTCCACCTCGATGACGATCAACGCCACGGCCGCCATCCTGCTGGCCATGTATGTGGTGGTCGGGGAAGAGCAGGGGGTGCCCCGGGCCCGGCTGACCGGCACGATCCAGAACGACGTGCTCAAGGAATACATCGCCCGGGGGACGTACATCTATCCGGCCACGCCCTCGCTCCGGCTGGTGGCGGACATCTTCCGCTTCGTCCGCGACGAGGGCATGAGCTTCAATCCGATCTCGATCAGCGGCTACCACATGCGCGAGGCGGGCGCGACGGCGGTGCAGGAGGTCGGCTTCACCCTCGCCAACGCGCTCGAGTACGTCCGCTTCGCCATCGCGGCCGGGCTGCCGGTGGACAGCTTCGGGCCCCGGCTCTCGTTCTTCTTCGCCAGCCACAACGATCTGTTCGAGGAGACGGCCAAGTTCCGGGCCGCGCGCCGCCTCTGGGCCCGGCTGGCCCGCGAGCGCTTCGGCGCCGGCGATGCCACCGCCCGGCTCCGCTTCCACACCCAGACCGGCGGCGTCACGCTTCAGGCACAGCAGCCGCTCGCCAACGTCGTGCGGGTGACGGTACAGGCGCTCGCGGCCGTGCTGGGCGGCACCCAGTCGCTCCACACCAACGGGTACGACGAGGCGCTCGCCCTGCCGAGCGAGGAATCGGCGACGCTGGCGCTCCGGACCCAGCAGATCCTGGGTTACGAGAGCGGCCTCACCCGGCCGGCCGATCCGCTGGGCGGGAGCTGGTACGTCGAGTCGCTGACCGACGAGATCGAGGCCGGCGCGCGCGCGCTGATCGAGGAGATCGATCGGCTGGGCGGG
>JBBRGH010000153.1:0-7283 GCA_038240915.1 Gemmatimonadales bacterium
ACGAGAACGGCAAGGTTGCCCCCGGCCTGGAGGCCGTCATCCGCATCTCCGAGACCTTCAATGTCTCGGTGGACTACCTCGTCATCGAGACCGCGCCCCGCCGGCCCCTCCACGCGCCCAGCAGCCCCATCGACGCCCGCCTAGCCGACCTCGACGGGCTCACCGACGACGAACGCGCCACCATCGCCAACGTCATCGACGCCATCACCACCAAAGCCGGTGTCCAGGGTGTTCCAAGTCGCGCTGTAGGGGCTGGTGTTGTCGGTCGCGAAGCGCTGGTTGTCGAAGAAGAAATCCACCTGTGTGACGGTGTTCGGGGCGCTTGCGCCGGCGGTCGCGGTGACCGCGACGTTGCCGGCGACGGTCGCGTTGGCGGCCGGTGTGGTCATCGACGCCGTGGGCAGCGCGCTGTTGTCCACCGTAATCGGGCTGCCGGTCGACGTCGCGGTGTTGCCGGCGTTGTCGACCGCACGCGCCGTGACGGTGTGCGCGCCGTTCGTCGCGGTCGTGCTGGACCAGTTCACGGTGTACGGGGCGGCGGTGGCGGTCCCGACGGTGCTGCCGTCGATGAGAAGGTCGACGTGGTCGACGGCGCCGTCGTCGGTGGCGGCGCCGGTTAGCGCGACGGTGCCGGCGACGGTGCTGGCGGCGAGGCGACGGCCACGGACGGCGGCAGGGCGTGGCTGCCGTCGCCGTAGGAGACACTCAGCTTGGGCCGCAGCGCCGGTGAGCCGGTGGAGTCAGCGGAGGAGTAGGCCAGAAGGATTCCGGCGGCCGCTGTTTCGTTGGCGAGTTTGACCAGGACGCCCAGGTTGGCTGCGGAGCCGTTCGTCCACTGCTGGACCAGAGCGGTCAGGTCGAAGTTGTCGAAGGCTGGTGGCTGGTTCGCCGGCTTGCTGACGGCCGCGGCGACGCTCGGGTCGTAGTCCCCGCCCGGCGCTGTCCAGGGCGTGCCGCCGGTCGCGTCGTACCAGGTGGCGCCATCACCGGTGCAGGTGACGGGGCTGTTGGTGCCGCTGCCGGGCAGCCAGTCTCGGGTGACGCGGTGGGCTTCTGCGGTGACCGCGATCGGGTCGGAGTAGAACTGCCAGAGCGCGAGGGTCGCGGCGCTGATGCTGGCCTTCGCCGGTATGTCGGCGAGGTTGAACTTGACCAGCGGCCGGTAGGTCGCACCGGTGTCGGCGCCGAGGAACAGCCGGCGGTCTTTGCCGTAGTTCGCGCAGTTGGTCATCCCGGCGGCGTAGTAGGGGTAGGTGTCCTGCCCGGTGGTGGGGTCGGGTTGCAGGGTCTTTCGGGCCTGCCCGTCCGCCGGGGTGGTCACGGTCACCGGGTTCGACGCGGCGCTGTTCGCGACGATCTTGTAGGTGAACTGGGTGCCCGGACGGGCGGTCGTGTCGCGGTACTCGACGATCGCCGGGTCGCTGATGGTCGTCAGCAGCGTGCTTGGCGACGGCGTGAAGGTTGGGCTGCTGGAGCGGTGTACCTGGTATTGGCTGAACGGCGCGCCGGACGGGGGGGCGAACGCGCTCCAGCGCAGGTCGGCGCCGTTGGAGTGGATGGTGTCGGGGGCGGCGAGGCTGACCGCGTCGCTGGTGTAGGTGATGTCGAGCTTGGGCTGCAGGCTGGCCGATGCGGTGAAGCCGCGGCCGGGCGGGACAGGGCCGCTCGAGCTGGTCGGTTCGGTCGCCCGCTTGAGCAGCAGCCCGTTGTTGGGTTGCGCCCCGGACAGCCAGTTCTGGACGGTCGTGGTGATGGGCCAGGTCATCCAGCCCTGCGGGGCGCCGGCGGGCAGTGTACGTCGACAGGGCGGCCGGGTCGAATCCGAGCTGGGCGGTCGTCGAGGCGGTGGTCCACGAGGCGGTGATCCGGTGCGCCTCGATCGGGTGGGAGGTGCCGCCGCAGAACGGTCCGGTGACAGCGATGCAGGAACCGTTGAAGTACAGGCCGAGACTGGCGCCGGTGACGGCCGCATCCGCCGGCACGCCGCTCAGATCGAACTGCAGGGCTCCGCGCCACACGCCAGTGTCGCTCGCACCGAGGTAAAGAGACTGTCGGACACGAACGGGGTGCAGCCGGTGCACGACGCCGAGAAGCTGGCGTCCTGCAGGTCGGGCCGGACCATGATGGTCGGGTCGAGCAGCACCGGGAAACGGCGGCCGGGAGCGTTGAGCCAGTCCGCATCCAGAGCCACCCGGACCACGTCAGCGGCGCCGTCCTTGACCACCGTCATCGTCGCGTGCGGCTCGGTGTCCGGGCCCGCCGGGCCGGGCCCGGCTGCAGGCGAGTCGCTTGCGTGCGGTGCCTGCAGGACCAGGATGTTCCCGGCAGTGGGGGGCTGGCTCAGCCCGTAGGAGCCCCCCGGCAGCCAGCGGAGCGTTGGGCGCGGCCCGCTGCGCGCCCGCAACCGAAACTCGTAGCTGGTCGCGGCGCTGCGATCCTTGATCACGATCGTTTCCTTGATCTGGTCCGCACCGACGTCGTATTGCAGGTCCGCGCCCCGATAGGCACCTGGGTAGGTGATCCTGCTGCCCGCTGTCACTGCCGAGCCGCCCGCGGCGCCGACCGCAGTCAGATCGAACTGCTGGTCCCCGCGCTCAGCCGCATGTAGCTGGCGCCCGCGCGGTCGGCGAAACGGGCGGCGAAACGGTTCGCACGGTTGCGCCACCGCATACCGGCTGTCGTGTCCTTTTCCAATGTGGAGTCGATCGGTTCAAATCCGGCAGGGGTCCGGTAGTTCACCGAACCCGCCGAGACCGTCGTCGACTCGGTGCCATCAGCGTTGCGCCTCGTCGTCGACATCTGCGTTCGTCGCGCGGCGAGTTCGCCCACTGCCGGCTGGCGCTTCGTCATCTCCCCGGGCCGGCCCGCGGCACAGGAGGGCGTCGAGGCGAGGGCGGGCACGACGCCCACCACCAAGACCAGCGCGATGGTAGACAGGACGGCAGTGCGAAGCGAACGTGACATGAGAACTCCGAGGCGGCAAGCGACGTGGCGGTTGGACGAGGTGGCTGGGAAGAATCCCGCCGGGAACTACGCGGAGGTACCGAACGTCTTTGGAAGGCGCTGAGTAGCAGGCCTATAGCCTGCTGGCTCCGATCGCTGCGTCGCTCCTGGCGACCCGTTCGGGATCGCCTACCGGAGGCAGGCCGCAGGTCAACAGCCCGCGCCTGCCACGTTAATACTTCGACGAGACTCACCTAAAGTGCTCGCGAAGTGGGGCGCGTGCCTCACGGGAGAACTGCTCGCGAAACCTGGGTCCTGCCTCGGGCGCGGCGGTGTGCTTGGGGAATGGGTCAACGGTTGTCGATGGCGACACGTCATGAGATCACGAAGAAGTACGCGAAGGGGTACGCGCGCGCTGCGAAGGGCGAGCACAGTTCTACGTTCGACTCTGCGTGCGAATCCCGGTGCAAACATCCAGGTCAACGCCGGAGTTGCTGGGACTCGGAGATGTTCATGACCACCAACGCTCGGGTTCCGGCCAACTGGGGCATCTTCGGACCGTGGACCGACCTCGCGCTGTGGTCGACCCCGCCGACCACGTGGCTGACCACGCGAACAGCACGTCGCCGACGACGAATACACCAACGAATACGCCGACTTCACGAACAGAATATCGCCTCGAACACAAAGGAATATTGTTACCAACGACTTTCAACACGAAATAGACATTTCCAACTCTTTACCAAATAGCGGCACGCATGCTACCAATGTAGGTAGTCGGAATCGTGTTTCCGGCGATCCCGGAACGCATTTATTGGTAGTTATTGGTTGGTGCTGGAAATGCATGGCGGCTTAAAGGTTTATCGCGGCTCGCCAACAGCTGCGCGCAGCTACGTCGAGGCCGATCGCGCACGTGCGGACGACTACTACCTCGCCGAAGGCACCGGTATCGCCCAGCCTTACCTCGCCTCTCCCGAAGGTGTCCGAGCGGGGGGAACGCTGACCGGGGACGGCTACGAGGCGTGGGTCGGCGGGTATGACCCGGACACGGGCGCGCCCAAGGGAAGGTTGCGGACCGACGACCAGGGAGTCCGGTTCGTCGAGGTCGTGGTCAACGGTCCGAAGACCTGGTCACTGGCGGCCGCACTTCACCCAGATATCGCCGAGGCGTACGACGGCGCGCAGGACCGGGCGGCGGTGCAGATCATCGGGTGGCTGGCCGAGCACTCGACCACACGGGTCGGTCCACGTGGGCGCCAGGTCCAGGTACCGGTCCAGGAGCTCGAAGCGGTCACGGTGCGGCACTACACCTCCCGTGCTGGCGATCCACATCGTCATCTTCATCTGCAGATCAACGCGCGAGTGTGGGCTGCGGGCAAGTGGCGTGGCCTGCACACCATCGGGGTTCGCGACATGATCGATGCGGTCAACGGCATTGGTCATGCGGCGGTGATGTGCGATCCGCAGTTCCGGCAGGTGCTCGCTGACCGCGGGTTCACCGTCGACGCAGAGACCGGCGAGGTGAATGAGTTGGCGGGGTTCGCGGGTGCGTTCTCGGCCAGGGCGCGCCAGATCGGCCAGAACATCGTCAGGTATGAGGCCGCATGGCGTGACACCCATCCCGGTCAGGAACCGGGTCCAGAGCTGTGGCGCACGTGGGATCGGCGTGCTTGGTCGCAGGCACGCCCGGACAAGGTGGTCCCGACCGACGGCACCGTGCTGACTGACAGGTGGGTCGATGAGTTGCATCGGCTCGGATTCCGTACCCCCACACGTTCGGCCGCACTGCGCGGGGCCCGCACAGGTGCTCTGGACCGTGACGCGGCAGTCACCACCGTGTTGTCACGGCTCGGGGCGAAGCGATCGGGATGGAATGCTGCCGATATCCGCGGCCACGTCGAACGGCTCATCGCAGGCGAGGGAATGATCGCCGATCCCGCGGTGCGTATCGAATTGGCCGAAGACCTGACCGCCCGCGCCGTCGCTGCAAGTGTGCCATTGCTCCATCAGGGTGGGGCGCCAGAGCACATCCGAGCGCTGACGTCCCGCACCGTGCTTGGCGTCGAGGCCGACCTCAATGATTGGTTCGCCGTCCGTGCCTCCCTGCCCGGCCTGTCCGCGAACATCACCGGCGGGGACCTCGACGAGTCGCAGATGAGGGCCGTCGCCACGCTGGCGGGCAAGCACCGGCTGGTCGTCGTCGAAGGTGCCGCCGGGGCGGGGAAGACCGCCACCCTGGCCGGCACCGCATCAGTTGTCGCCCAGACAGCGCACCGCATGATCGTCGTCACGCCGACGCTGAAGGCCGCCCACGTGGCCGCGACCGAGGCCGGAGTGCAGGCGCACTCGGCCGCGTGGCTCGCACACCAATACGGCTACGCGTGGGACGACAACGGTTCTTGGTCTCGCAAGGTCTCAGTCCCGTCCGCCGACGCCCAGTTGGGACGGGGTGACTTGTTGCTGATCGACGAGGCCGGAATGCTCGACCAGGACACCGCCCATGCACTGGTCAGGATTGCGGATGAGACCGGCGCGCGTCTCGCGCTGGTCGGGGACCGCCACCAGCTGCCTGCCGTCGGCAGGGGCGGTGTCCTCGATCTCGCCGCACGTTGGGTCGCCCCTGATGCGTCGGTGTCCCTGGATAACGTCCACCGGTTCGCCGACCCCGACTACGCCAAACTCAGCCTCGCCATGCGGTCGGGACAGAATCCCGAAGCGCTGTTCGACCAGTTGGTCCAACGCGGCCAAATTGTCATCCACCCTGACGAGGCCTCGCGCACGGCCGTACTGGCCGACGACGCAGCGGCTACCGGGGCGCTCGTGGTGGCCGATACCCGCGAGCAGGTGGCCGACCTCAATCAGGTGATCCGCGAGCGACTGATCACCGCCGGGCGGGTTGACGACTCCCGGGTGCTCGTCACTGACAATGGTGAGCGACTCGGGATCGGTGACCGAGTCGCCACCCGCCGCAACGACTACGACCTCAATGTGGCCAACCGTGACACCTGGACCGTCACCGGGCTGCGCGACAACGGCACCATGCACCTGGTCGGGGTGGTAGGCACGCGGGAGGTTCCGTACTGGTACGCCGTCCAAGACATCGAGCTCGCCTACGCCTCGACCGTCTACGGCGCCCAAGGCGAAACCACACGCGCGGCACATCTGGTTCTCGGGGAACACACTGGTGCGGCATCGGCCTACGTCGCCATGACCCGCGGACGCGAAGCCAATTCCGCGCACGTCGTCGCCGAGGATCTCGACGACGCCCGACAACAGTGGATCCTCACGTTCGCCCGCAACCGCACCGACCTCGGCCCCGCGCACGCCGCCCGACTCGCCGCCGAAGAA
The DNA here is from genome assembly GCA_038240915.1 of Gemmatimonadales bacterium. Taxonomy (GTDB): domain Bacteria; phylum Gemmatimonadota; class Gemmatimonadetes; order Gemmatimonadales; family GWC2-71-9; genus CAVVWJ01. Next base: position 6,292 of record JBBRGH010000153.1, read on the forward strand.
GCCGCCAAGTACGAGCCCTACAACCACTCACGACAACCCGACAGGCGCAAGGACCCAACACCCGTCTCTCGCCGGCATCGCGAGCCTCCACCCAGCTACTCCCGCCCTTCCCGGGGCGGCCCGGGCATCGGCTTCTGAGGTCCGATGGTCGGATGCGACGGCTTGGAGGGGGAACGTGCCCTGACCTGCGAAAACACCAACGTTCCCCCTCCGGGAAGGAGCAGGAGATAACCATGTCGATCACCACCGCCCGTTACGGATATCGCGACCGACAAACGTCACTGAAATCACCGAAAACGGGTCTGTGCAAGAGGTCTCGCCAACTTTCGGGGGAACGTGCCCTGACCAGCGCAAACACCAACGTTCCCCCTGCGGGGAACATGCCAGGGGGAACGAAAGCGGTAACGTCCCCGGCCCAGAATGGTGACACAACACTCCGGAGTCCACAGGGACCTATCACGGTTCTCGTCGGGAATGAAGGAGCGACCACAAGGAGAGTGACATGAGCACCATCACACATCGGGGCTCACTGGAGACCCCACACGCAGGCGACGAACTGTTGAGCATGCAGGAAGTCGCCGACATCGTCCGTGTGCCCATAGCCACACTGCGCTACTGGCGCCACCTCGGCTCCGGACCGCAGAGCTTTCGGATCGGCCGGTCGGTCCGCTACTGGCGCAGCGACGTCCTCCAATGGCTCGAAAAGCAGTCCAGTCATCCACACAGCACCCGCTGAAGCCCGCGACTGTCGGCGACGAGAGGGACGATGAGACATGGCCAGCATCGAGAAACGACCCCGTGGTGATGGGCGAGCCTCGTGGCGCGCGCACTACCGCACGCCCTCCGGTGAGCCAGAACTCCTGACATGGTGAGTTCATTCATGCGGGGGCTGGGTGGTTTTTGACGCTGTAGGCGAGGGTGAGGTCGGTTCCGGGGTAACGGGTTTGGGTGTCGCTGAGCTGGGCACAAAGTGCGGCAAGAGCCTTGCTACG
>JBBRGH010000154.1:0-7259 GCA_038240915.1 Gemmatimonadales bacterium
ATGATTACCCCGCCGAGGAACCGCCCCTCGGCCGTGACGCAATCGAACGTGGTGGCGGTGCCGAAGTCGACCACGATGGTGTCGGCGTGGTACAGCTCGACCGCGGCCAGCGCGTTGACGATCCGATCGGCGCCGACGCTAAGCGGCTCGTCCACGTCGAGCGTGATCGGGAGCGGCGACCGGGCATCGAGCTGGACGCCGGTGCAGCCGGTCGCTCGGGCGATGCCCGCCACCACCGCCTGCGTGACCGAGGGGGCCACCGAGGCCAGGCAGACGGCGCGGACCTCGTTGGGCGAGTGGCCCGCCGCGAGAATGAAGCCGCTGACGGCGCTGCCCCACTCGTCCGGCGTTCGGCCCGGATTGGTCGTCATCCGCCAGTGCGAGACCAGCTCCCCGCCGCGGAACAGGCCGGTGGTGATCTCGGTGTTGCCGATGTCCAGGGTCAGGAGCATGGTCGAAGATCCGCCGTGACTGAGGTCGCCGCCAGCGCCACGGTGCCGGCCCGCACCGCGGTCGTTCGCCCATCCGCGTCCCGCACCAGCAGGGCGCCGTCCGCCGCGAGGCCGGCCGCGGTCCCCGCCGCCGGCGCGGTCAGGGCCCGTCCCCGAAGCCAGTCCCAGCGCTCGAACCGGGCCCGTTCGCCCGGGTCGAGTGGCCCCGCCGCCGCGTCCACTCGCCGGAGGGCCGCCAGCACCGGTGGCAGCAGCAACTCGACGGTCACCTCTGGCAGTGCATCCGCCAGGCGCGCGGCCCCGGGCACGAGCGCGGATGGGACCGGATTGGTGACGTTGAGGCCGAGGCCGATGGCGACCCAGCCCAGGGCGGCGCCCTGCCAGCGTGCCTCGCACAGGATCCCGCCGCACTTCCGATTGTCGAGCATCAGGTCGTTGGGCCACTTGAGTGCCACCCGGCCCTCGGTGCCCAGCTCCGCCAGCACCTGGGCCACGGCCAGCCCGGCGCGAAGGCTCACCAGCTCGAGCGCGCCCGCTCCGGGCCGAGCCAGCACGCTGAGCCAGAGCCCGCCCTCGTCCGAGGTCCAGCTCCGGCCCCGCGAGCCCCGGCCGGCCTCCTGGACCGTCGCCACCACTGCCGTGCCGGCCGCGGCACCCTGCTCCGCCAGCGTGTGCAGTGCGTCCATCGTCGAGGGCGTGCGCTCGAGTCGGATCAGCGAGGGGGCTCCCGCCATCAGCGCAGCAGCAGCAGCAGCACCAGCCCCAAAGCGATCCGGTACCAGGCGAAGGCGGCGAAGCTGTGCCGGGAGACGAAGCTGAGAAAAGCCTTGACCACGATCAGGGCGGAGACAAACGCCAGCACGAAGCCGACGGTGAAGGCGGGCGCGTCGGCCAGGCTGAGGGCGCCGCGGCTCTTGAGCAGATCGTAGCCTGTGGCCGCGAACATCACCGGAATCGAAAGGAAGAAGGAAAACTCGGTCGCCGCGCTGCGGGAGAGGCCGAGCGCGTAGCCGCCCATGATGGTGGCGCCCGAGCGGGAAGTGCCGGGCACCAGCGAGAGCACCTGAGCCAGGCCGATGCCGAGGGCAGTCGGCGGCCGCAGGTCGCCCACCGCGGCGACGGTCTCGCGCGGATGCCAGCGCTCGATCAGCAGGATCAGGATGCCGCCCACCACGAGCGCGGTGGCGACGACCGTGGGCGTGAACAGCCGCTGCTTGATCCAGTCGTGGGCCAGGAACCCGACGATGGCGGCCGGCAGGAACGCGACCACCAGATTGAGCAGGAAGCGCCGGCTGTCGGGCTCCACCCGGGCCGCGCGCAGCGCGTGCAGCAGCCGCGCCCGGTAGAGCCAGACGATGGCGAGGATGGCGCCGAGCTGGATGAAGATGTCGAAGGTCTTGGCTGCCTCGCCGGTCTCGCCCAGCCAGTGGCTCGCCAGGATGAGGTGGCCGGTGGAGGACACCGGGATGAACTCGGTCACCCCCTCCAGGAGCCCCAGCACCGCCGCGGTGAGGAGCGGTTCAGCGAGCATCGGCCGCGCTGACCCGGACGGTGCCACGCAGCACCTCGTCGTACAGCTGCTCGTACATCGGTACGATCCGGTCGGCCGAGAACTCGCGCGCCTTGCCGACGGCGGCCTCGCGCATGGCGGTGTAGCGGCGCGGGTCGCGCAGCAGCTCGACCGCCCGCCGGCCCATCGCCTCGACCGAGCCGACCGGCTCCAGGATGCCGGTGACGCCGTCGTCGACCACTTCGGGAATGCCGCCCGCCCGGCTGGCCACTACCGGCGCGCCGCAGGCCATCGCCTCCAGCGCGGCGAGGCCGAACGACTCGGTCTGGGACGGCAGCAGGAAGAGGTCGGTGGCCTGCAGCAGCGACGCCACCGAGTCGAGCCGGCCCAGGAAGCGGACATCGGCGGTGACGCCCAGCTCGCGGGCCTCGTTCTCCGCGTCCACCCGGTCGGGGCCGTCGCCCACCATGACCAGGGTGGCCGGCATGGCCCGGCGGATCCGGGCGAAGACCCGCACCACGTCCTTCACCCGCTTGACCTCGCGGAAATTGGAGACGTGGGTGATGACCTTGCTGCCCTCGGCCGCGAGGCTGGTCCGCGTGCCCGCCTCGCCCGGCCGATACTCCCCGAGGTTGACGAAGTTGGGGATCACCCGCACGTCGCAGCTGACGCAGCCGAACGCGCGGTAGGTCTCGTCCCGGAGGTAGGCGGAGACGGCGGTCACCTCGTCGCTCTGTTCGATCGAGAACTTGGTGATCCCGTAGAAGCTCGACTCCTGGCCCACCAGGGTGATGTCGGTGCCATGGAGGGTGGTGATCACCTTGAGCGCCTGCTCGCCCCGGAGCATCTCGCGCGCCAGATAGGCGGTCGTCGCGTGGGGAATGGCGTAGTGCACGTGCAGGATCTCGAGCCCTTCCCGGAGCACGACCTCGTGCTGCTTCGACGCCAGCGCCAGGGTGTAGGGGAAGTGGTCGAACAGCGGATAGCGGCCCATCCGGGTCTCGACCTGATGGAAGTAGATCCGCTCGGTGTACCCGTGCAGGCGGAAGGGCGAGTCGTAGGTGATGAAGTGCACCTCGTGTCCGCGTCGGGCCAGCTCGATGCCCAGCTCGGTCGCCACCGCGCCGGAGCCGCCGTAGGTCGGATAGCAGGTGATGCCGATCTTCACGCGCCCCCTCTTTCCCAGGCCTCGGCGATCTCGGCGGCCAGCCGGTCGGCCGGACGCGTGGCGTCGAGGGTGAGGACCGCCCCGTCGAGCTGGTGGCGGAACCAGGTCTGCTGCCGCTTGGCGTACTGGCGGGTGCTGACGGTGATTGCCTCCGCCACCGACTCCCGCGGCCGGCTGCCATGCAGGTACTCCACCGCTTCCTTGATCCCGATCCCGTCGAGGCCCGGGGCCTGGGGACCATGCCCTTCCGCCAGCACCGACGCCACCTCCTCGATCAACCCCCGACGCATCATTTCCTCGGCCCGCCGGGCGATCCGCTGGTGCAGCACCGGCCGGGGCACGGTGAGGACAATGTACCACGGGTCCAGCGCGCCCCGCGCCCGTGCCTCCTGCTGCCACCAGGAGAGCGGGCGGCCCGACAGCAGGGCAACTTCGATCGCCCGCGCGGCGCGCTGGCGGCCGCCGCCCTTGAAGCCGGGATCGAGGCGCCCGGCCCAGCGGAGCAGCTCGAGATCCTCGAGCCTGGCGCTGAAGGCATCGAGCGAGCGCCGCCGGCCGGCGTCGAGCGCGGGCTCGTGGAACAGGCCCTCGGCCAGCGCCCGGACGTAGAGCCCGGTCCCGCCGACCACCACCGGCATCCGTCCGCGGTCGCGCACCTCCGCCAGCCAGCCGGCCGCGTCGCGGGCGAAGTGGCCGGCGCTGTAGCGCGCGCCCGGCTCGACCAGGTCGAGCCCGTGGTGCGGTACCCGCAGGCGCTCCCTGCGGGTGGGCTTGGCCGTCCCGATGTCGAGCCGCCGGTAGACCTGGCGGGAGTCGGCCGACAGAATTTCCAGCGGCCAGTGGGCGGCGAGGGCAAGACCGACCGCTGTCTTCCCGACCGCCGTGGGCCCCACCACCACCGGGACTCTACCGCCGCCCAAACCGTCGCTCCAGCTCCTCGCGCGGCAGCTGCACGATGGTCGCGCGCCCGTGCACGTCGTGGGGCGGCAGGTCGGTGGCGAACAGCCGGAGCAGCAGCTCGCGCATCTCGCGCTGGTCGAGCCGGGTGCCGCCTTTCACCGCCGCCCGGCAGGCGTACGTCGCCCCGAACCGCTCGAGCCGGTTGGCCCAGCCGCCGAATCGCCCGCGCGCCAGGTCGGCCACCAGCTCGCGGAAGCAGGCGCCGGCATCGAAGCGGGGATGCGGCGACGGCACCGCGTGCAGCACCACCGCCCGCCCGCCGAAGACCTCCGCCTCGAAGCCCACCCGGCGGAGTTGCTCGTCGTGCTGTTCGACCGCGTCGAGCTCCTCGTCGGTCAGCTCGAGCGTGAGGGGAAGCAACAGGCGCTGGGCCGGCGCGTCGGCGCCGGTGAGCTGGGCCATGATCGCTTCGAACAGCACCCGCTCGTGCGCCGAGTGCTGGTCCACGATCACCAGGCCATCGGGTGCCTCGTAGAGGATGTAGGTCTCGAACAGGTGGAGCAGCGGGGTGTCGAAGCCGACCGGCTCCGGCCCGCCGGCGGGCGGCGCCGTGCCGACGGCCCCGCCCGGCTCTGCGCCCTCGGCCACGTCGAACAGCTCGGCCAGTGCCGCCGCCGGCATCGCCGCGCGGCCGGCAGCCGCGGGCAGCGGGCGCCAATCGCCCACCGGCGCCGCGGCCACCAGCGCGCCCAGCGCATGGCGAACGGCCTCCTCGACCACGCGCTCGACCCCGATCCGGTCCCGGAAGCGGACTTCCAGCTTGGCCGGATGCACGTTGACGTCCACGTCCTCGGGGGCGGCCTCGATCCGGAGGAACACCGAGGGCCGGTCGCCCGGGTGGATGGCCGAGCGATACCCGGCTTCCGCCGCGCGCACCAGAAACGGATCCTTGAACGGCCGGCCGTTGACAAACAGCTGCGTCCGCCGGCCGGTGGGCCGGGCGTCGCCCGGCCGCTGCACGAAGCCGGCAATCCGGAACGCCCCGACCGCGTAGGCGACCGGAATCAGCGTCCCGGCCAGCTCCCGGCCCCAGACCGAGGCCAGTCGCTCCTCGGGGGCCTCGCCGGCCGGAACCGACAGCCGGATGGTGGCGTCGACCCCGAACTCGAAGGCGACATCGGGATGGGCCAGCGCCAGGGTCGCGATTGCCTCCTGCGCCGCCCGGGTCTCGCTCGCGGCCGAGCGCAGGAATTTCCGTCGGGCGGGGGTATTGAAGAAGAGTGCCCGGACCGTGATCATGGTCCCGCGCTGGCGCACGGCGTCGGCCACGCGGTCGAGCCGGCCGCCGGCGACGGTGAGCTCGGTCCCGGTCTCGCCGTCGTGCGTGGTAAGGCCGAACCGCGATACCGAAGCGATGGCGGGGAGGGCCTCGCCGCGGAAGCCGAAGGTGGCCACGCCCACCAGGTCCGCGGCGCTCCGGACCTTGCTGGTCGCGTGGCGGTCGAGCGCGAGCACGGCGTCGTCCCGGCCCATGCCGCTGCCGTCGTCGCTCACCTGGATCAGGGTCTTGCCGCCGTTCTCGAGCAGCACCCGGACCTGGCGGGCGCCGGCGTCCAGCGCGTTCTCGACCAGCTCCTTCACCACCGAGGCCGGGCGCTCCACGACTTCGCCCGCCGCGATCTGATCGGCGACCGCGTCGGGCAGGATGGCGATGCGTCGCGTCATGACGGGCAATCTATCCGCCGATGGCGGCCACCGCCGCGTCCGGCAGCCAGCCTTCCCGCCCGTCCGGCGCCCGAACCAGCACCCAGCCGGGTCGGCGCTGGACCAGCCGCACGGCGCTGCCGCCGTCGATCGGCGAGACCGTCGGGGCCCGGCCGTGCGGGCTCAGCCGGAGGGTGGCCGGATCGAGGACGATGGCCAGGGGCACGCGATACCAGGCGCGAAGCGCCAGCCCGCCAAGCACCGCCGTCCCGGCGAACACCAGCAGCACCAGCCAGCGCTCGCTCGCCCGCGGGCGCAGCAGCCAACCGAGCCAGCCCAGCAGCCAGGCGGCGCCCCCGCCGAGCAGCAGCTCCTCCGGCGTCACCGGCGGCGACCAGATCCACCGGGCCGACGCGACGTCTGCCGGCGGCGTCAGCTCGAGCGCGCGGCGGACCGCCGGCGCCCGCGGCGCCAGGCGGCGCGCGCGGAGCCAGGCCGCTTCGGCCCGGCCCGAAGCGCCCAGCCGGTAGTAGGCCGCGCCGAGGTTGTACCAGTGAGCGGCCACGGCCGGGTCGTCACCGGCCCGGCGGGAGAAGCCCTCGGCAGCGGCCCTGAGTGCTCCGCTCTCGTACAGCTGCTCGGGCGCTGGATTCTGCCCCGCCAACCGCCCCGCGCCCGCGATCGCGAGCAGCACGACGATGGTTGCGCCCCGTCCCCGCCAGCCCCGAAGCGATCCGCCCAGCCGGCGGGCCACCTCGTGGGCCTCGGCCGCGAGGGCGGCGTCGTCGGCGGCGGGACCGGCGGGTCCGTAGCGGCGGGCCAGCAACCGGTCGCGTACGCCGGTGACGCGGGCGGCGAGGCCGGCATCGGCGCCGGCGGCCCGGACCGCGGCCGCGAGCGCGGGACCGAACCGGAGATCGGGGTCGGGCGCGAGCGACTCGAGCAGCTCGTCGAGCGCCGCCTCGGCACTCCGGAGATCGGACACCCGGTCGGGCGCCACCCGGCGGCGCGGCCGGGCCAGCCGGCGGCCTCGCAGCGGCAGCAGGAGCGGCGGCAGCAACAGCAGGACGACCCACGCCCAGTCCGGCACCAAATGGACCGCGCGCCAGGCGGCGGCCGGCCGGTCCTCCCGCTGAAGCGCCGGTGGCAACGCGGCCGCCGCGGCGGACTCTCCTCGCGAGGTCACCGGCATCGAGGTGGAGGGGAGCATCAGCTCCTCGTACCGGTCGGTCGCGAGGTTGAAGTACCCGTAGCGCACCGGGGGCAGCGCCAGCGCGCCGGCAGAGTCGGGCACTACCAGGTAGCGGAACGTCTTGGTTCCTCCCACCCGGCCATCGGTCGTGGTGACTCGCTCATCCACTCGTTCCAGGTACGCGCGGGCCTCCCCGGGCCAGCGAACTTCCGGGTTGGGCCAGAGTGCCGTGTTGCCGATGCCCGCGAGCCGGATCTCCACCGCCACCCCTTCGCCCACCGTCGCGGTGGCGCGGTCGTGGTGCCGGTCGAGCGCGAGGCCGGAGCCGATCGC
>JBBRGH010000155.1:0-7148 GCA_038240915.1 Gemmatimonadales bacterium
CCTGCCCGCGATTTTCCGTCTGATGCAGGCGGAAGGCACGGTGGCCCTCCTCGCCCGCGAGTTCCTCGTCATCCAGCTGCTCGGCGCGGTGCTGATCTACGGCTATTTCGTCGTCACCGCCGCCTTCCGGAGCGCGGGCGACACCCGTACCCCCTTCCTCCTGCTCGGCGCGTCCGTCCTCCTCAACCTCGTGCTCGACCCCCTCATGATCCTCGGGTGGGGTCCGTTCCCGGCGCTCGGCGTCTACGGGGCAGCCCTGGCCACCGTGCTGACACGCGGACTCGGCTTCCTGGTCGGGATCGTCCTGCTCTACCGGCGCGGGGGTATCCGGTTCGGCTTGAACCTCGGGGAGGTGCGGACCATCGCCCGGATCGGCCTGCCGACGATGCTCACCGGCGTGCTCTTCAGCGCGATCTACATGCTGCTCGTCCGGGTGGTGGGTCGCTTCGGGACGCCGGCCATCGCGGCGCTCGGGGTGGGGCACAAAATCGAGGGCATCAGCTACATGATCTGCGTCGGATTCGGCCTCGCCGCCGAGACGCTGGTCGGCCAGAACCTCGGCGCGGGCCAGCCCGATCGGGCGCGCCGGGCGGGGTGGCTCACGGCCCGGATCGCCGCGGTGCCGGCCACCGTGCTCGGGCTGGTCTTCCTCGTGGCCCCGGCCGCGCTGGTGGGGGTGTTCACGAATGACGCGGCGGTCATCCGTGACGCCACGCTGTACCTGCGCGCCGCTGCCGTGGGCCAGCTGGCCGTGGCCTTCGAGAACGTGCTCGAGGGCGGCCTCACCGGCGCCGGCTACACCTTCTACACCATGGTGGCCGTGGTGGCCATCAGCGCCCTCCGGATCCCGCTGGCCGCGATCCTGGCCGGGCCGTTCGGCCTGGCGAGCATCTGGTGGATGCTGTCCTTCACGGCGATGGGTCGGGCGGGCGCGATGACCGCGCTCTGGCACTGGGGCGGCTGGGAGAAGGCCCGGGCCTGAGGGCGTTACCTTGGAGCATGCCGCTGATCACGCTGCTGACCGATTTCGGCAGCACCGATTCCTACGTCGCCGAGATGAAAGGCGTCATGCTGGTTCGCTGCCCTGCGGCGACCCTGGTGGACGTCACCCACGCCGTGCCGCCGGGGGACGTTCGCTCGGGCGCCTATCTGCTCGGCCGCGCGTGGCACCGCTTCCCGGCCGGCACGGTCCATCTCGCCGTGGTGGATCCCGGAGTCGGTACTGCCCGCGCGGCGCTCGCGCTCGGGGCCCACGGACACTGGTTCGTCGGTCCGGACAACGGGTTGTTCACCCCGGTGCTGTCGGGCATCGAGGTCGAGATCGTCGTCCTGCCGACGCCGGACGGCGCGGCGCCGACGTTTCACGGCCGCGATCTCTTCGCGCCGGCCGCCGCGGCCATCGCCGGCGGGACGGTCCTCTCCGCGCTCGGCGCCCGGCTGGCCACGATCCCCGCGCGGCTCACCTACACCGAGCCGCACTACCAGGGCAAGGCGGTGATCGGAGAGATCGTCTACGTGGACCGCTTCGGGACCCTGGTCACCAACCTGACCACGGAGCTGGTGCCCCCCTACGCGGTGATCCAGGTGGAGGACCTCGACATCGGCCCCCTCCGCCGCACCTTCAGCGACGTGCCGACCGGTGGCCTGCTGGCCTACGTGGGCTCGGGCGGAGTGATCGAGATCGCCGTGCGCGACGGCTCGGCGGCACGGCGGTTGGGATTGGGAGTCGGGGGGAGGATCAGGGCCCGGCTGGGCTGAGGGCTAGGGCGTGACCGCTTCCGCTTCCGGCGGGCGTCGCCCGAAGCGCGACACCACCTGCCGGAAGAACCGGAACAGGCGCCAGATCAACAGCACCGCGAGCAGCACCAGGATGGCCGTGAGGCCTGCCGTGAGCACCGGATGCGCCGCCGCGAACCACGCCAGGAACACCGCCATCGAGTCCTCCACCAAGCTCAACGTCCAGTTGCTGACCGGCTCCGGACTCACGTTCGCGGCCGCGCGGGTGGTGGCCTTGGCCCCGTGCGACGTGAGCGCCACGCTGCCGGCCAGCAGCGCCGCGCCGATCTTCCATTCCTCCGGCACCGTGCCGGCAAAGGCGCTGTAGGACAGGAACGCGGCCGCGGGCGGACGGATAAACGTGTGCACCGCATCCCACACGCTGTCCACGTAGGGGATCTTGTCGGCCACGAACTCGATCACGAACAGGGTGAGTGCGACGCCCAGCACGATCGGGTTGGCCAGCACCTGGAGGGGCTGCGGCAGCTGGATGACGCCGAACCGCTGGAACAGTCCCGCGGCGGCGACGGTGGCGTAGAGGTTGAGGCCGGAAGCGAACGACGTGCCGAGCGCGTAGCCCAGCGTTTCGAGCGGCGACATCAGCGGAAGGTACTACTCCAACCAGTCGACCGTCACCCCGCCGACGGCGGTCGTCACGTCGATGTCGAGGTGGCGCGCCGCCTCATCGTACCCGGGCGAGAGATAGCTCCTCCCCCGGCGCACCAGACCCTGCGGCTCGAAGCTGGCGAGAAACTTGTCGAGGGTGATCCGCACGCCCACCGTGCGGGGCAGCCGGAGCGCCACCTCGCCCAGCGCCATCCGGACCGCCACCCGCGAGCTCGAGGTCCAGGCACCGCCGAAGTCGAGCGTCACCCGTCCCACCCCGCCCTCGAAGCTGATCTGGTCGCACCGGCTGGTGCCCAGCCCCAGGACCGACAGCTCAGCCGCGCCGGAGGTGAGCGTGGCGGCGCGGCAGCGGGTGGCGTTGGGCTGGGAGAACCGGACGGTGGCACGGCTGGCGCCGGCCTCGAGCTTGAGATCCGTGAGCCGCAGTCCGCCCAGCTCGAGGTCGCCGTCCACCGCGCCAAGGGTGACGGCGAGCGACAGGTCACTCCGGGGCGAAAAGGTGACCGACGCCGTCTGCCGGAGCTGGCTTCGCGACACGACCCGGAGCCCGCCCTCGCCGGCCGCCCGGAGCCCGAGGCCCACCCCGCCGCGGGCAGCGTCGAACTCGCTCACGGGCAGGTATCGCTCTCCGTCGTACAGGACGTCCATCCGGTACAGCTCGGACGGGCGGCCCGCGGCCAGCCGGAGCGCCCCGGCGGCGTAATCCAGCCGGGCATCGAGCCGAGTCTCGCCGTGCCACTGCCGATAGGTGCTGAACGGGCGCATCGACTGCGCCTCGGCGGCGGAGACGCCCACGGTGAGCGCCACCAGGACGAGGAACGTACGGCTCATCAGAGGCCCCGGGTGGGCGTCCGCCAGCCAGGCCGCTTCGCCGCCGTCACGCCGAACTGCGGCGTGGCCCAGAGATATTCGTCAGTCAGCGCCTCGGGCGGGAGCAGGCGGCCGGCGAAGTTCTCCCGGATGCCGGCCCGGCTCAGCAGCGCCGCGCCGAAGCCGGCGGTGCCCAACAGCCAGGTCACCAGGATGGCCGCGCCGCGGATCAGGTCGCCGGCGATCGGCACCCAGCCGAACACCGACCATGCGAGCCAGAACGCCGCCAGGGCGCCCAGGCCGATCACTAGGTAGCGGTAGCTGTTGGGGGAGCCGATCAGGGCCCCTTGGGCCATCCCGCGACGGGTGTAGGTCTCGCCCATGGCGTGCGCCACCGCCAGGTAGCCGCCCACCGCGCCGACGATCACCAGCAGCGCGTAGACCACCACCGCGAACGGCAGCAGCACGATGCCCACCACGCTGAGGATGAGCCCCACCACCAGCATGCCGAACGTCGGCAGCAGCAGCAGCTGGCCCAGCAGGCCGGTGGTGAAGGCGCGCCCGAACGAATGGGACACGGTGTCCGAGACCACCTCGAGGTTGGGCCGGCCGAACATCACCAGGCCGAAGCCCAGCGCGCTCAGGGTGAGGAAGACGCCCACCACGCCCGCCACCCGCCGGAACCCCGTCTCGAGCGCGGTCGGGGCGGCCGTGGGCTGCATCGGCAGCGGCGTTTCCAGCACCGACGAGGTCCGGAAGGTCCGTACCTCGCCGCCAATCTCGCCGCCCTCGTCGCGCACCTCGCCCCCCAGGGTCAGGATGTCGCCCGAGACGACGCCGCCTGGATGGAGCACCACGTCGCCGTTCACCGTCACCAGGTTGCCGAGCAGTTTGCCGTAGATGTCGGCGGTGCCCTGCACCACCAGCAGGTGGCCGGGCGCGGTCTCGTTGGAGCCGATGCTGAAGTCGCCCATCCGGGCGGCGCCGTCCGTGACGGTGACGCGGACCCCGCCATCGCGGCGCCGGAGCGCTTCCCGCAGCCGGGACTCGATGGCGGTGGGCTTGCTCAGGTCGTCGAGCGCCACCGGAGGCTCGTCCTTGCCGCCGGGGGGAATGGCCTGGGGTTGGGGGTGCGGGGCCTGCAGGTCGTCACCGGCGCGGGTGGAGACATCGGCCACGAGCGACCAGAATCCGAGGACCAGCTGCACGGTCCGTACCCCGGTCGGGTCGGAGAGGGGTGCGGCGGCCGCGGAGCGGGGAAACACCAGCGCCAGCAGCCCCAGGAGAGGAAGGAGCCGGCTACACCCCAGCATGGGCAACCTGCTGCGCCGGCAGTGCGAGGAGGCGGCGGAGCGCGAGGACGCCCCCGAGATAGGCGGCCAGCGCGAAGGCGGCGGCGAGTCCCAGACGGCCGGGGCTGGCGGCCAGCGCCTTGAACCCGGCAAACCAGGGCTGCTCGAGGAAGTTCGAGGCGATGCCCCGCACGCCGAGCCACGCCGCCTGTCCCGCCTGGGCCGAGAGCCAGGTGCCTAGGGCAGCCAGGGTCTCCTGGTGGCTGAGGGTCCAGACGACGCTCCCGGCCATGGAGCCCGCCACCAGCACCAGGAGCGAAGCGGCCAGGGCCAGGGACCGGCGCGTGGCGAAGATCCGCTGGCGGAGCGAGGCCAGCACCGGCTGGGCGGGCGACTGCCGCACCGTAACCCGAGCCATGACCCGGTCGGCGAACCCCGGGACCGGGCTCATCAGCGGCAGCGCGGCGAGGAGATCCACGATCTCCCGCTCGGTGTCCGCCCGCTCCCGGCAGACGAGGCACCAGGCCAGGTGAGCCTGCTCCGCCGGAGCCAGGCTGCCGGCGAGCCAGGCGTCGAAATCGTCCGGTGTGAGATGGGGCCCGGAAACAGGGGTCATAAGTGGACCCTCCTACGGTGAGAGAACAGGGGAGGTTTCATTCTTCCCGGAGGTGCGCCAGGGCCTGTCGGAGCTCGTTCCGGGCCCGGTGGATGTACGTCTTCACCGTGCCCAGCGGGAGATCGAGCATCTCGGCAATCTCCTCGTAGGCCCGACCTTCCACGTGGCGCAAGAGAATGCACGAGCGATATTCCGGGCGCAGCCGCCCGATGGCCAGCTCGATCGCGCCGCCCAGCTCCTTGGCCTCGACCGCGTCGAGCGGCGACTCCTGCCGCGCGCCGATCTGGAGGGCCGTGGCCTGCATCGCCTCGGGGGTCTCCGCGTGGGGCGAGCCGTCCAGCGACAGCGTGTCCAGCTCGCGCCGGCGCAGGTGATCGATCGCCGCGTTGTTGGCGATCTTGAAGATCCAGGACGAGAACTTGAATTCGGGACGGTAGGACTCGATCGCGTTGAGCGCCTTGACGAAGGTCTCCTGCGACAGGTCCTCGGCCAGCTCCCGGTCCCGAAGCATCCGGAACAGCAGGGCAAAGATGGGCCGCTCATAGCGCCGGATCAGCTCGCGGTAGGCCGCCTCGCGCCCCGCCCGGGCCAAGAGGACGACCTCCTGGTCGCTGAGCCGGACCCACTCCGGTGTATCAGCCACCCGGCCGCCCGCTTGCCAAGGCTCTCGCCGCCGGACTAGATTGAGCGCCTATGTTAGCCTCGGATCGTGAGTTACCGGTCTCTGGCGGGCCCGAGAAACGGGCCTACGTCCGAGACATTTTTACCGCCATCGCACCCACGTACGATCGGCTCAACCGCATCATCAGCCTTCGCTTCGATCGGCGCTGGCGGCGGGAGGCGGTCGGTCGGCTGGGGTGGGAGAGGCGGCCGGACGGAATCTACCTCGACCTCTGCGCCGGCACCCTGGACTTCGCCGCCACCCTGGCTTCGCGGCCCGGCTTCCGCGGGCGGATCATCGGCGCCGACTTCGTGCCCGCGATGCTGCGGCTCGGCCGCCGGAAGGCGGCCGGCCTGGCGCCGGTGACCGCCGACGCGCTCGAGCTGCCGTTTGCTGACGCGGCCTTCGATGGCGCGATGGTCGGTTGGGGAATGCGGAATCTGGTGGATCTCGACGCGGGGATCGCCGAGGCGGCGCGGGTGCTCCGGCCCGGCGGCCGCCTGGTGATCCTGGACATGACCCTGCCGCCTCACCCGGTGCTGCGCCGGCTCTACGAATTCTACTTCCGGCGGGTGCTGCCCTGGGTCGGTCGGCGGATCTCGAAACATACGACGGCGTATACCTGGTTACCAGCGTCCACCGTCGCCTTCCCGAGTCCGCCCGAGTTCGCCCGGCGGCTGGCGGCTGGCGGCTTCGCGGATGTGACCTACCGCCTCTTCATGGGCGGGGTGTGCGCCCTGCATGTGGGGACGCGCGGCGGCGGCATGGCCTCACCCGCCGGGTGAGCGGCCGCGATTCGACCGGCGGATTTCCAGGCGGAGCTCCATGGCCCTCGACAACCTGCGCGATTTCATCACGGCGATCGACCGACTCGGCGAGCTGGTCCGGGTCACCCACCCGGTGCGCGCCCGGCTCGAGATCGCCGAGATCGCCGACCGCTGCATGAAGAGCCCGGGCGGCGGTCCCGCCCTCCTCTTCGAACACGTGCTGCTCGAGGACGGCAGCCGGAGTCCGCAGCCGGTCGCCATCAACCTGTTCGGCTCGATGCGGCGGATGTGCCTGGCCCTCGGGGTGGAGGAGCTCGACAGCATCGGCGGCCGGATCTCGGAGCTGCTGAATCTCAAGGTGCCGGAGGGCCTCTTCGGCAAGCTCGCCCTGCTGCCCAAGCTGGCGGAGATCGGCAAGTTCCCGCCGCGGGTGAAGGGCGGGCGCCCGCCCTGCCAGGAGGTCGTGCTCCGGGGCGAGGCTGTCAACCTGGACCGGATCCCCTTCCTCACCACCTGGCCCGGCGACGGCGGCCGCTACATCACCCTGCCGATGGTCATCACCACCGACCCGTCGCGCGGAATCCGGAACGTGGGGATGT
>JBBRGH010000156.1:0-7084 GCA_038240915.1 Gemmatimonadales bacterium
GTCTGAGGATCAACCTAGGGGTCGGCGCGTCAGGGCGGGGTATGGGAATGGGCCGATCGCATCAAGGCGGTATCAAGATCCGGGGGCGAGTTCGAGATCGCCGGCCGTTCACCACGAAGGCACGAAGGGCTGCGGTTATTCTTCAACCTCGGTGGCGGGTTCAGGGGTTGTGTCGGTGGACCCTTAGGTGTGCTTCGGGCGGAGGCCGGCGATGTCCATGCGCGCAGTGATCTACACCGGGGCGGGCGGCCCCGAGGTCATCCGGATCGGCGAGGTGCCCAAGCCCGAGGTCCGGCCGGAGCACATCCGGGTCCGGGTGCACGCGGCCGGCCTCAACCGGGCGGACCTGATCCAGCGGCGGGGGCAGTATGCCGCCCCGCCGGGATGGCCGGCCGACATTCCCGGCCTCGAGTACGCCGGTGACGTCGAGGCCCTCCGCGGCGCGTCCAAGTGGAAGGTGGGCGACCGGGTCATGGGCCTGGTCGGCGGCGGCGCCCAGGCGGAGATGGTGACGGTGCACCAGGACGAGACCATGGCCATTCCCGCCGGCCTCTCCTACGCCGAGGCGGCCGCGATCCCCGAGGCGTTCCTCACGGCGTACGACGCGCTGGTGACGCGGGGCCGGTTGGCGGCGGGCGAGCGGGTACTGCTGCACGCGGTGGGGAGCGGCGTGGGCACCGCAGCGGCGCAGATCGCCAAGCACCTCGGCGCCACCGTCCTCGGCACCTCGCGCAGCGCCGACAAGCTGGCGCGGGCCACGGTCTACGGGCTCGACGTCGGCATCGACACCAGCCAATCGGGCTTCCGCGACGCGGTGGGCGAACCGGTGGACGTGATCCTCGACGTGCTGGGTGGTCCCGCCTTTGCCGACAACCTGCATGTGCTGGCGCCGCGCGGGCGGCTGGTTCTGCTGGGATTTCTGGCGGGGGGCCGTACCAGCACCGACCTCGGCCCGATTCTCCGCAAGCGGCTGGAGGTGATCGGCACCATGATGCGCACCCGCGGACTGGAGGAGCGGGCGCCGCTGGTGCGGGCCTTCAGCGAGCGGATGCTGCCGCTGTTCGACCGCCGGATCGAGCAGGCGGCGCCGCTCCGGCCGGTGCTCGAGCGGACCTATCCCATGGCCGAGCTGGCCGAGGCGCACCGGGCGCTCGAGGCCAACGAGACCTTCGGCAAGGTGGTGGTCAGCTGGGACGCGTGAGCCGGCGGTGGCGGGAGGACCGGGCCGGCAGCGCGGTGACCGCCTGGCCGATGGCGCCGGTGCCGTAGCGGGTCCGGATCCGATCCACCGCCGACTGCGCGGCGAGGATCGGCCGCGCCGCCGGCGCGCCGGCCGGTTCCGCGCCGCCGCCCGGGTCCGCGCCCTCCGCCGACCCGCCGCTCTGCCAGAGATCCATCTGCGTCTCCGCCTCCACGATCCGGTCGAGTGTCAGGGCAACGCTCCGCACCGCCAGCCGCCGCGCGTTGGCCAGGGCGAAGGCGCGGCGGGCCGCCTCCCACAGCTCGACGTCGAGGGCCGCGGCCTTGAGGCTCACCGCGCGCGCGGCGTCGCTGTGGTCGGCGTAGGTGAGCGTGAGGCGAAGCCGCTGGGCCACCAGCCCGCGCCGGCGGAGCCGGCGGCCGAGCCGCTCGCCGAGGAGGCGGAGCAGCGGGTGAAGCACCCCCAGATCGTTGGTGTCGGTGGCCAGCGCGTGGGCCACCTGGAACTCGGCCTGGCACTCGGGCGAGAGCACCGGCCGCGGATCGATGCCGCGGGCCTGAGCCCGAAGCGTGCGGCCGGCGCCGCCGAACACGGCGCAGAGCGCGCTCTCGGTGATGGCCGCGACCTCGCCGATGAGATCGAGCTGGTAGTCGTCGAGCCGGCGGCGCAGCCGGGAAGGCAGGTCGGGGAGGACGTCGAGCGGATGAGGCGCCAGGAAGCTGGCCTCCCCGCCGCCGGGCACCTCGAGCAGCGGCTCGGGCTTGACCACCGTCGTGGCGGCCTGGCTCACCAGCTTGTTGGCGGCGATGCCGACCGAGAGCGGGAGCCGGAGCCGCTCGCGCACCTCGCGCTGTACCCGGGCGGCCACGTCCACGGCGGGACCGAACAGCCGTCCGGTGCCGGTGAGATCGAGAAAGGCGTGGCCGTAGCCATGCGGCTCGATCACCGGCGCGTAGACCCGCAGCACGTCATGCAGTGCGCGCGAGGCGCGGGCGTAGAGCCGGGGATTGGGCGGCAGCAGCACCAGGTCGGGGCAGCGCTTGAGCGCCTGGCGCACCGGCATCCCCCGCTCGATGCCGGCCCGCCGCGCCTCGGCCGAGAGGGCCAGCACGGTGGCCCGGTCGGCGCCGGGAGGCGCCACCGCCACCGGCCTCGTCCGGAGCGCCGGCGCCACCAGCTCTTCCACGGTGGTGCAGAAGGCGGGCGGATCGACGAACAGCACGGAGCGCATGGGCGGACCAGGGTTCGGGTTTTCTTCGGGATGCCGAACTCAATATGCCGGGCCGGCAACCTCGGGTCAAGCAAGCTCTTGCGGCGTCCACTCCGGCGGGGTGAAACTGGGACCATGACCGACCTGAGCCATCCTCCCTTCGGCACCGCGGACCTCACCAACTGCGAGCGGGAGCTGATCCACCTGGCGGGCTCGATCCAGCCGCACGGCGTCCTGCTGGTGCTGGCGCCCGAGTCGCTCGATATCCTCCAGGTGAGCGAAAACGTGGCCGACCTGCTGGGCCAGTTGCCCGGAGCGCTGCTGGGACGGCGGCTGGGGGACTGCCAGCCCGTGCTCGGGGTGGCCGTGCGCGACCTGCTGGCCCGCGATCCGCTGCACGGGCCGGTGCCGCTCCGGGTCCGGCTCGGTGCCGCCGACGGGACGCCCGACACGGTGGCCCTGTTCGAGGGCACGCTCCACCGGACCGAAACGCAGGGCCTGGTGCTGGAGCTGGAGCCGCCGGCCCCGTCTCCGACCGCGTCGGGCGAGTCGCTGCCGGTCCGGGTGCGCTCGGTCATCGCCCAGATCACCGCCGCCACCTCGATCGACCTGCTGTGCGAGACCATGGCGCGCGCGCTGCGCGAGCTGATCGGCTACGACCGGGTGATGGTGTACCGGTTCGATCCCGACGGCCACGGCGAGATCGTGGCCGAGTCGCGCGAGGAGGCGCTCGAGCCCTACCTGGGGCTGCACTACCCCGCGTCCGACATCCCCCAGCGCGCCCGCGAGCTCTACCTTCGGAACCGGGTCCGCGGTCTGAGCGACGTCCGCTACACCGCGGTGCCGCTGGTGCCGCGGCAGTCGCCCCTCACCGGCAGCGAGCTGGACATGTCGCTGGCCGGGCTCCGCAGCATGTCGCCGCTCCATCTCCAGTACCTCCAGAACATGGGCGTCACCGCCACCCTGGTGACCTCGCTGGTCAAGGGCGACGGACTCTGGGGGCTGGTGGCCTGCCACCACTACTCGCCCCGGCGGCTGGGCTACGAGATGCGGGCGGCGTGCGAGCTGCTGTCGGAGGTGTTCTCCACCCGGCTGGCGGCGCTGGACGCGGAGGCCAACGCCCAGGCGGAGCTGCTGGTGCGCCGGCTGGAGCAGCAGCTGGTGGACGCGGTCTCGGCCACGGGCGAGTGGCACGACGGACTGTTCGCCGTGCTCCGGGCGCTGCTCGCGCCGCTCGATGCCACCGGCGGCGCCCTGATCTACGAGGGCCAGACGCTCACCAGCGGGACGGTGCCGTCGTCCGACGACCTGAGCCGGCTGGCCGGGTGGATCGCCGAGCACTCCGAGGGACAGCTGTTCGAGACCTCGGCGCTGGCCCGGCTCGACCCCGTGTTCGCCCGCCTCACCGCCGGCGCGAGCGGCGTGCTCGCCATCCGGCTCACCACCACCCGGCTCGACTACCTGCTCTGGTTCCGGAAGGAGCAGGTGCAGCGGGTGCGCTGGGCCGGCGATCCGCGAAAGGCGGTGCTGGGCGACGACCCCAATCACCTCTCGCCCCGGCGCTCCTTCGCCGAGTGGATCGAGCAGGTCCGGGGGACGGCGCGCGCCTGGGGCAGCCGGGAGATCGCCACCGGGCGGATGCTGCAGGCCTCGCTGTCGGACGTGATCCAGCAGGTCCAGGCGGTGCGGGTGTTGATCGCCTCCCGCCAGCTGGCCTCGGTGAGCCGGGTGGTGGAGCGCGCCGTCGGGCCGATGGTGATCCTGGACGACCGCGGCTCGGTTCTGCTGGCGAACCAGGCATTCCGGAGCCTGATCGGTCCGGAGGCCGGCCCGCTCGACACGGTGGCCGCGGTCTCGACCCAGTTCGCCGATCCCGAGCGCGTGGTCGAGCTACTCCGCAAGGTGCGGCGGGAACAGCGGCCCTGGATGGGCGAGATGGCGATCCTGTCGCGCGGGCAGCCGGTGCCGATGGCGGTGCGGATGGACGCGGTGCCGGCGCAGGAGGGAGGGCTGCTCGGCACGGTCCTCATGCTGACCGATCTGCGCGAGCGCCGCGAGGCGGAACAAGTGCGGCGCAACCTGAGCCGGACGCTGGAAGAGGAGGGCGGATCGGACGGCGCCGAGCCCGATGAGTTCATGGGGGTGCTCGAGGCCATCCTGGCCAACGCCCGGCTGGCGGCGACGAGCATCAGTGGCTCCGAGGCCGAGGGCGCCCAGCCGCATGCGCTCCGGAGCGTCGAATCGCTTACCCGGCGGGCGGCGGAGCTGACCCGGCAGATGGTGACGGTGGCGCGGGACTGACCGCCTCGAACACCCGGATGTTGGCCTCGAACGCCGCCCGCGCCTCGTGCACCACCTGGTCGGCCTGGCTAGGGGACAGCGGCAGGGTATCCAGTGCCGCGCGGAAGGCCCGCCGGGCCGCGCCGATGTCGCCCACGCCGGGGAACCGATAGAACGCCACGCCCTCGGTGCCCTCGAGGCCCAGTCCCCGCGCCACCACCCGCGCCAGCGCCTGCCCGCCGAAGAGATCGCCCAGATAGCGCACGTACGCATGGGCCGCGAGCAGCGGCGGGCAGCCCGCGGCCGCGGCCGCGATCTGCTCGCCGTAGGCCTCGCCGGCCGGCACCGGCGCCAGTTCGCGCTCCCAGCCGGCGCCGTGCAGGCTCGTCAGGTCGGCGGCCAGCGCGGGGGCCCGCGCAAGGCCGGCCAGCGGAAGCGGCGCGAACGCCGGGTGCACCGCCAGGCCGCGCTCGAGCGTGCGGTAGACCGGGACCAACGCGCGGAGCAACCGAAGGTAGGCGGCCCGATCCACCCGGCCGGCGAGGATGTCCCGCATGACGCCGGCGCGTTCCGCCTGCCGGTGCAGGGGCGTCGTTTCCTGCCGCAGCCGCGCCGCGAGGCCGTCAGTCATGCCGGAACAATAGCACGGCACCCTAGAGCAGGACCGGCTGCGCCTCCGCCGCGGGTGCCCGCACCTCCCGTCCCTCGAGCTGGTGGCGCCGCCGCTGCCCTTCGTCGACCGGAAAGCCGTGGTGCCGCTGGAGCTGATGCAGCCGGGCGGCGAGCGCGCGCTGGTAGGCCGGGCTGGCGCCCTCGCTCCGCGCGTAGTGACGGCCATAGCGCTCGGCCAGCGTCGGGAACTCCTGAGCCAGCACGGGAAGGAAGCGGTGCCGCGCCGCGGGGCCGAGCCGGAGCGCCGACCCGACCACGTAGCGGGCCCCGGCCTCCTTCGCCGCGCCCAGCAGCCGATCGAGATCGGCGCGCCCGTCGGTGATGCCGGGCAGGATGGGGGCCACCAGCAGTCCCGCGTACACGCCGGCCTCGGTGAGGCGGCCCAGCGCCCGGATCCGCGCTTCCGGCACGGGCGAGCGGAGCTCGAGCCGGCGCGCCAGCCGCCGGTCCAGTGTGGCGAGCGAGATGTTGACGGTGACCTCGTGGCGCTCGGACAACCGGCGCAGCAGATCGAGGTCCCGGAGCACCAGGGGCGACTTGGTGATGATGCCGAGGGCGAGGCCGCGATACTGCAGCAGCACCTCGAGGATGCGCCGGGTGAGTCGGAAGCGCCGTTCGGCCGGCTGATAGGGATCGGTGGCGGTGCCGATCACGAGCGAGTGGCCGCCGAGACGGGCGGGGTCGAGGGTGCGCGCCAGCACCTCGGCCACGCCGGTCTTCACCAGAATGCGGCGCTCGAACGCCTCCCAGGCGGGCATCGGCTCGGGGGCGGCGCCGTTCCGCTCCATGGCGTAGCGGTGGGTGTCCCGGGCATAGCAGTATGTGCAGCCGAACTCGCAGCCGACGTACGGATTGATGGACCAGAAGCCCATCCTCGTCGCGGTCGAGGTATTGAGCACCGACCGCACCGACAGAGCCAGAAAGCGGGTGCCGCGCGCCCGCTCATCCAGCACCTCCCAGCGGTGCACCGCCGGCTCGACGGACGGCAGGAGCTCGAGTTGCCGCGGGCTCACCCGCAGCGGCCCCAACCGCAGTGGCGGCAGCTGACGCACCCGGACGCCCGCACCAGGGGGCCGGCGCACTCGGGGCAGACCCGCACTACCGGTGGCGGAAACCCCTCGGCGCCGGCGGGCGCGGGGCGGGGCGGGAGTGGGGACACGTGGCACCTCCTTGACTTCGGTCTTTGTTCGGTACAGCCGACTCATAAATGCCGCTCGGGCGGCGGCCTGTCAAGCCCGTTCGCCGGTGCCGATGCCACCAGCGGCGGCGATCGAAAGGAACGAGGGATGGAGCCGATCGAGTTCTGGCATGAGGGGGCAGGCGGGACCCGGCTGTATTGCCGCAGCTGGCCTCTCGCGGAGCCGCGGGCCACGGTCATCGCCCTGCATGGTCTGGGCGATCATTCGGGACTCTATCCCATGCTGGGACCGGCGTTCACGGCGCGCGGCATCGCGCTGTTCGCACCCGACCTGCGCGGCAATGGCCGCTCGCCCGGGCAGCGGGGCTACATCGGCGCCTGGAGCGAGCTGCGCGAGGACCTCGGCGGGCTGGTGGATCGGGCTCGAGCCGACGCGCCCGGGCGGCCGCTGTTTCTGGTCGGCGTGAGTCTCGGCGGCCTGGTGGTGCTCGACTACGCCCTCCACCGTCCGGACGGGCTCAGCGGCGTCGTCGCGCTCTCGCCGCCGCTGGGCGCCCTCGGCGTCCCGGCGCCGCTGCTGGCG